>JAGBZE010000191.1 GCA_017628435.1 Akkermansia sp. | reverse complement strand
GGCTTCACCCCGGAACTGCTGGCCACCGCCGTGGCACAGGGCAAGCCCCTGGTTATCGGCACCACCGGCCACACCGATGAGGAGCGCGCCGCCATTACCGAGGCCGCTAAGCAGATTCCCATCGTCTTCGCCTCCAATTACTCCGTGGGCGTGAACACCCTCTTCTGGCTCACCCGCAAAGCCACCCGCATCCTGAAAGATTACGATATCGAAATCATCGAGATGCACCACCACCACAAGCTGGATGCCCCCAGCGGCACCGCCCGCTCCCTGGCTGAGGTGGTGTGCGATGAAACCGGCATGAGCTACGATAAGGATGTGATGCACGGCCGCGAGGGCTTGGTGGGCGCTCGCCCCCAGCGCCAGATTGGCATGCATTCCATGCGCGGCGGCGATGTTGTGGGCGACCACACCGTCATGTACGCCACGGATGGCGAGCGCGTAGAGCTTACCCACAAGGCCTCCAGCCGCATGACCTTTGCCAGCGGCGCTGTGCGCGCTGCCCTGTGGCTGGCTGATAAGCCCGCCGGGCTGTACAGCATGCAGGACGTACTGGGCTTCACCGACTAATGCTCATGGGCGCCTCCGCATCCATGCGCCGTTGCGTCTTCTCCCTGGGCTCCAACCTGGGAGACCGGCTGGCTATGCTTGAATCCGCCTGCGATTACCTGGCAGACACCTTCGGCAGCCTGCAGCTTTCCCAGGTGTATGAGACCGAGCCCGTGGGCTGCCCCAAGGGTTCCCCGGCCTATCTGAATGCCTGCGTGGCCGTGGAGACCGACATGCCGGCAGAGGAAATTCTGCAGCTCTGCCTCCGCATTGAAGCAGAGCTGGGCCGCACCCGCAGTGGTGTATACGGCGAGCCCCGCCCCTGCGATATCGACCTCATCTGCTGCGGCAACGAAACGCAGCAGAACCAGGAGCTTACCCTTCCCCATCCCCGTGCCCACGAACGCGAGTTCGTGCTGCGCCCGCTCTGCGACCTGGATCCGCAGCTGGTGCTTCCCGGGCAGGCACTGCCTGTTATCCAACTGCTGGAACAGCTGCCCGCCGGTCCCGCCGTCACACCCTACCCCCTTTGATATCACATCCCCATGACATCAAACGAAAAGATTGCCGCCATTCAGGCAAAAATGGGCAAGGAGCCCATCTCCCAGCTCACGGCCTACGATTACCCCACAGCCCGCATGCTCGATGAAGCCGGTATCGACATGATTCTGGTGGGCGATTCCCTGGGCATGATGATGCTGGGATTCCCGGACACCACGCATGTGACCCTGGCGCACATGCTGCACCACGGCGAATGCGTAGCCCGCGCGGCAAAAAATGCGCTGGTTATTCTGGATATGCCCATCCACACCTTTGATACCCCCGAACAGGCAGTCGAAAACGCCCGCAAGCTTATGGCCACCGGGGTGGATGCAGTGAAACTGGAGGGCGGCGTGAGCAAGGAAGCCGAAATCCGCGCTATTGTGCAGGCAGGCATCCCCGTGCAAGCCCACATTGGCCTGCTACCCCAGAAGGTTAAGGAGGAAGGCGGCTACCGCATGAAGGGCAAGACAGATGCTGAAGTCGAGGCTCTGATGGCCGATTTGCAGGCCGTTGCCCGGGCAGGTGCTTTCTCCGTAGTCATCGAATGCACGCGCCACAGCGTGGCAGCTGCACTTACCGCTGCCAGCCCGATTCCGACTATCGGCATCGGCTCCGGCCACGGCACCTGCCACGGCGAGGTGAGCGTGTTCCACGACCTGGTGGGCGGCTTCCCCTGGTTTATCCCCGGTTTTGTGCAGCCCAAGGCCAATATCTCGGCCGATATCACCCGCGCTGTCACCGAGTGGAAGAACGAACTACTCCACGCCAGCAGGTAAGAAGGCGCCCTACTTCGTCAGATTTTCAACCGTCACAGCCCGCTGCTCATACCAGCGGGCTTTCTGCTCGCAGACCGACAGCTGCAGAGCCCCCAGCTGGCCGACCCGATACGCCAGAGCGAGAGTTTTGCAGGCCTCTCTCCTGCCGCTCAATGCCTTCATGTGCAAGGAAACAGCCTCAGCGTAATCCCTGGCATGTGCCGCCAGCGGCAGCAGCGGATTCTGCTCCTGCAGCCAGACCAGCAACAGCACGCGGGAAAGCTCAGCATCCTCTGCCAGCATGGCAGACTGCCATGCATCCCCCGCCCCCTGCTCAGCAGCAGGCACCCCACTGCGAACTTCCTGCCATATACGGGAAAGCTCACCGGCATCCAGCGTCACCGGGGCATCGCCGTCCAGCAATGACGCCATGGCCACCGGCACCAGAAAAAAAGATGCAAACCAGGCTTTCATGAGGCCCATTATCTATCAGCCGAACGGCGTGCAAAATGATGCGTCATCACCGTCCAGAGCTGCTGCAGATTTTCAGATTCAAAATAGGGCTCCTTCATCATGTCCCACATGATAGCACTCACGCGGTTCTGGGCACGGGCCAGCTCCTCCATCTGAGCCTCTGTCCCATTGAGAATAGGCCTGAGCACCGAAAACTTATACATCAGGCGGGATTTCACAGCACGCGCGCTCTTGGCATCAGAAATAGTCTTAAGCATCGTTTCCGCCTCCGCCAGCGCAGCAATCTCAGCCTTGTATTCCCGGCTCAGATTTGCCTGAGGCGCAGTCTTCCTGCTGGTCTTCTCATCATCATCCTTTGCAGAAACAGGTACAGGAGCCAGCACAGCCACCCCCACGGCAGCCACAAGCAGGAAGAAGAAATTACGCATAGAGGAAATATTCATGTTCGGTTGGTAGAATATCACACGAGGAGCAGCGTGTCAAACGGTATGAACCATTTATTCGCACTCGCCCAGGGAAGCAGCCAGCCTGGCGGCCACGCTGCGGAAGGCGGCGGAAACAGGGTTTGTCTCCGGGTCTTCCAGCGCCACCGGAGTGCCCTCATCGCCGCAGGCTCGGGTGCGGGTATCCAGCGGAAGCTTACCCAGCAGCGGCACCCCGAGTTTCTGAGCCTCGCGCTCGCCACCACCTTCACCGAAGATATGATATATCTGGTTATCGCTGGGGCAGTGGAAGTAGCTCATATTCTCCACAATACCCAGAATCGGTGTATTCACACGCTGGAAAAGCCCCACAGCCTTGCGGGCATCGATAAGCGCCACCTCCTGCGGAGTGGTCACAATGACAGCACCGGCCAGCGTTACCGTCTGCACAATAGTGAGCTGAATATCACCCGTGCCGGGAGGCATGTCCAGAATCAGGAAATCCAGGCCGCCCCACTCCACATCACGCAGGAACTGCTGCACATAGCGGGTAGCCAGGGGACCACGCACCGCCAGCGGCGTGTCGCCATCCACCAGCAGAGCCATGGAAAGAAGCTTCACACCATGAGCATCCACCGGCAGGAACTGCTCCTTATCGCTGCAACCGGGGCGTTCATTCGTACCAAACATCAGCGCCATGGAAGGGCCATACAAATCCAGGTCAAGCAGCCCAACCTTATAGCCCAGCTTAGCCAGAGCCACAGCCAGGTTACCAGAAACCGTGCTCTTACCCACACCGCCCTTGCCGGAAGCCACGGCAATCACATGCTTCACACCGGGCACGCTGGACTTCCAGTCATCCGGGTTATCACCAGCCTCGAGTTCGGCCTTTTTCTGCTCAGGGGCGCGGTGCTCCATCTGCACATCATGCGAGGTTACACCGGGCAATTCCTGCAGCACACTCACCACGCGTTCATACACATAGCGCGGCACGTCAGAATTCTTACTTTCCACACGCAGCTCCACATCTACGCGTCCTTCCGGGCTTACCTTGATATTCTTCACCAGCCCGAATGCCACAATATCGCGGCTGAAACCGGGGTACTTCACCGTAGTCAACGCTGCACGTACCAGTTCCGGTGTCAATTTTGTCTCGCTCATGAGTGGTATTCTACCACTGAGGGTATGACGACGCAAGCCTAACATTTGTCTTGCTTTCCGCGCCACACAAGTATAAACTACCGCGCGTACCTATGTTGAATATTCTCGTTACTGGCGGCACTGGATTTGTAGGAGCTAATCTTTGTCACCGTCTCATTGCAGACGGGCACCGGGTTATCTGCCTGGACAACAATTACACCGGCTCGCTGGATAATGTGAAAGGCCTTATGGAGAATCCGCGTTTCCACTTTGTGGGGCATGATGTAATTTACCCCTACGAGTGCCCGGAAAAACTGGATCGTATCTATAACCTCGCCTGCCCGGCTTCCCCGCCCGCCTATCAGAACGCCCGCTCCATCTTCACCACCAAGACCTGCGTGCTGGGCGCACTGAATATGCTTGACCTGGCCAAGAAGCACGGTGCCCGCATCCTGCTCAGCTCCACCTCCGAGGTCTATGGCGAACCGCTGGTACACCCGCAGGTGGAAAGCTACCGCGGCAATGTGAACCCCATCGGAATCCGCGCCTGCTACGATGAAGGCAAGCGCTGCGCTGAAAGTCTTTTCTTCGATTACCACCGCCACGAGGGGGTGGATATCCGCGTTATCCGCATTTTCAACACCTACGGTCCGCTCATGAACCCGGAGGACGGCCGCGTGGTGTCCAACTTCATTTGCCAGGCTCTGCGTGGTGAGGATATCACCATCTACGGCGAAGGCCAGCAGACCCGTTCCTTCCAGTATATCGACGACCTCATCGAAGGCATGGTGCGTATGATGGAGAATTCCAAGGGATTCACCGGCCCGGTGAATCTGGGCAACCCCGGCGAGTTCACCATCCGCCAGCTTGCCGATATTGTACTGAGCAAGATTAACACCACCAGCAAACTGGTGCAGCTTCCCCTGCCCTCCGATGACCCCACCCAGCGCAAGCCGGACATCACCCTGGCCGGCGCCATACTCAACTGGGCACCCACCATCCCGTTGGAATCAGGGCTCGACCGCACCATTGAATATTTCCGCAAGCGACTGGGCAAGTAATCAACCGCGCAGCTGGCTCTCGAACTGCCGGAACTGAATAGCCTCGTAAAGGTGAGCATCCGTGGGAACATCGCACCCTGCCAGGTCGGCAATGGTGCGGGCTACGCGCAGAATGCGATCGAACGCACGGGCAGAAAGCCCCAGCTGGGATACAGCATCCAGCAGCATCTGCTGCTGCGGCTGCGTGAGGGGACAATGCTGGCGCAGCATCCTGCTGCTCAGGCGGGCATTGCAGCTCACCCCGGTGCCGGCATAGCGCGAGGCCTGCCTGGCACGAGCTTCCATCACACGGGCAAGGATTGCCGCGCTGCTCTCACCATCCGGCTTACTCAGCAAGCTGGCGGGATCCACCGGCGGCACTTCAATCACCATATCAAAGCGATCCAGTAAGGGCCCGGAAATCTTCTTGCGGTAGCACACCACATCCGCCGGGCTGCAGCGGCAGCGGTGACGCGGGTCGCCCAGGTAGCCGCAGGGACACGGATTCATGGCCGCAATGAACATGAAGGCACAGGGAAAATCCATGCTCCCTGTGGCGCGGGAAATAGTCACCATCCCGCTTTCGAGCGGTTGGCGCAGAGTTTCCAGCGTACGGCGGGAAAACTCCGGCAGCTCATCCAGAAACAACACTCCATGATGCGCCAGTGATATCTCACCAGGGGTGATATTGGAGCCACCGCCCATGAGCCCCACATCCGAAATAGTGTGATGAGGACTGCGGAAGGGGCGATAACTCAGCAACCCACCGGAGCGCGGCAACTGCCCACACACGGAATGAATGGTGCTGGCCTCCAGGGCTTCCTCCTGCGTGAGCGGGGGAAGAATCGTAGGCAGACGGCTAGCCAGCATACTCTTGCCGCTGCCCGGGCTGCCGCACATAAGAAGGTTATGGCCACCCGCCGCCGCAATCTCCATGGCGCGGCGAGCATAGGGCTGTCCCTTCACCTCATCAAAGTCAACCGCTGCGGGCAGCGGCGGCACATCATCGGGCAGTACAAAGGGGGCAAATTTGGACGGATTCACCAGCACATCCCAGGCCTCTCGCAGGGTAGCCACGGCATACACCGTAATCCCTTCCACCACTGCAGCCTCCGCCGCGTTCTCCGGCGATACCATCATGCAGGTCCGCCCGGCATCTCGCGCAGCCACCGCCAGAGGCAGCACACCGCGCACGCCACGCACAACGCCGTCCAGCGCCAGCTCACCCACAAAGCACCAGGAGTCCAGCCCCGTGGGCACACGGCGTTTGAAGGTCTCCGGCACGTCGCGGTAGTTGGTCTGAATAGCCATTTCCAACGCCAGAGCAATAGGCAGGTCAAAGCCGGGCCCCTGTTTGCGGATATCTGCCGGCGCCAGATTCACCGTCACCATCAGATCTCCCGGACGAAAGAAATTACTGTTGGTCAGCGCAGCGGTGACGCGCTGCACACTCTCGCGCACGGCAGCATCCGGCAGCCCCACCACAGTGATGCGGCCGGTATCCTCCACCGGGCGAGCATCCACTTCCACCTCAACCTCATAACCCTTGATACCCTCTACCGCTGCTGAATGTAATCTGGTAATCATATCACTTCACTATTACTCTGGAACCTACCGCCAGTTTTTCAAACAGAATGCTGCATGCTTCCTCCGGCACCCGCACGCAGCCATGCGAGTCACTCTCGCGATGCACATTACCCACATGAATGCCGATGGGGCCATTGAAACGCATCCAGTAGGGCATATCCGCACCTTCGAACACAGCTCCCTCCGGCGGCACATCACTTGCAGATACATTGCGCGCCACCACCCGCTCGCCATCCCTGCTCATGAAAGAGCCATAACGATTAGAGCGGTATTCCTTCACCTTCTGGGTGATACGAAAGGTTCCCTTAGGCGTTTCAGTGCCGCCGACACGCCCGGAACACACAGGAAAATCCATGGCTATAGTGCCGTTGATGTACAATCGCCCACGCTGCTCTTCCAGCAGCACCTCCACATGAGAATTGGCCGGATTATACCCTTCCAGCGCGCCACCGCGCCACATGTCGCGCGTGTAGCGGTATTCGGGGTTGGCAATGAAGTTCTCAAAAGTATAGGCCATGCGCACGTGGCGGGTTATTTCTTCCAGGCGGTCACCCTCAGCCTCGTAATAGGCCTGCAGCTCCGCAGGAGTCATCTGCTGACACGCAGCCAGACCAAGCGCAAATGCTATACCAAGGTACTTCATACGCGATACTGAGCAATGCGGGCGGCAAATTCCTTGGGGAGAATGGCTTCCACAATGGCGTCGTTGCCTTCGTACTCTGTGCTGAGCACCTTGCCATCTCGGTGCATAATGGCAATGACACGGCTTTCGGAAAGCGGAATGCGGTAGGTCTGACGCTCTACGCGGTGGGAAAGCATCTCCACGCAGGCAGCCATCAGGGCATCCACGCCCTGACCGTCCTTCACGCTCATGCTCAGGCTCGGGCAGTTCAACTTAGCCGAAAGCGCCTCCAGGGTCACCTCGCGCACGTCCTCAGGAATGAGGTCGCACTTATTCCAGACCACCACCATGGGTTTATCCTGAGCCCCCAGGCTGGCCAGCACCTCGCAAGTAGTCTCGTAGTGACGAAGGGCATCCTCATCACTGGCGTCCACCACCTGAATCAGGAAATCAGCCAGCACAGCTTCTTCCAGCGTGGATTTGAAAGCCTCCACCAGGCGGTGCGGCAGGTTGCGGATAAAGCCCACCGTATCAGTCATCACCAGCGGCTGGCCATCCGGCAGCTCAATCTTGCGGCTGGTGGTTTCCAGCGTGGCAAAAAGAATATTCTGCGCCAGCACCCCTGCACCGGTAATCAGGTTCAGCAGAGAGCTCTTGCCGGCATTGGTATAGCCCACAATGGCTGCCGTGGGAATGCCCTGGCGGGTGCGTTCCTTGCGCTGGGTACCGCGCTGCTTACGCACCTGCTCCAGCTCATCGCGAATGGCTTCGATGCGTTCGCGGGCCAGACGGCGGTCCACCTCAATCTGTTTTTCACCCTCGCCACGGGCAGCTGCGCCGCCGCCCTTGCCACCGCCGCTGCCGCCGCGCTGGCGGTCCAGGTGCTTCCACATGCCGGTCATGCGCGGCAGGGCATACTGCATGCGGGCCAGGTCCACCTGCATCACGGCCTCGCGGGTGCGGGCACGCTTGGCAAAGATATCAAGGATGACCTCCTCACGGTCAATCACGGTGACATCCGCCAGCTTTTCCCACTCGCGCTGCTGGCTGGGGGAAAGCAGGTTGTCGAAAATCAGGCAGTCGGCATTGAGCTCCTGTACCCTGGCGCGGATTTCCTCGGCCTTGCCAATACCGCACAGATACTTGGCCTGCACCTCGCGGGTGAATTCCAGCATAGTGCCGACAATGCCAATGCCGAGATTACTCACCAGGTCTTCCAGCTCAGCCAGCAGAGCCGTGCGCTCTCGGCGGGAATCGCCCGGCATGCCCAGGCCCACCAGCAGAGCCCGCTCCACCATCTCCGGCTTCTCGCGTATCTCAAAGGACATAGGCGTCTTTATTCAAAGCTTCGGGAAGAATACACCGGCACATCGCGCAATAAGGCCGGATTATACGAATTGCAGGCACATTCACCACAGGAGGACAAGCCCAGCAGCACAGCCGAAGCGGTCATAACTATCGCAAGTATCTTCATGCCCCCTATTGAACCGCAAAAACCTGCGTTTTTCAAGTACAAACTCCGCGGCATTGCCGATATATGGCATTTTTCTAATTAATCCTTAATCCCTAATCCTTAATCCTTCCTTTTGCGTTCACATTCCCTTGACTAGGTCCATGTTCTCTGGTATGATGCGCGCCCACTTATGAATTATCTGGAAATCATCCTCATTGCTCTGGCTCTTGCTGTAGACGCAACAGTTTACGCTTTTTCCTACGGCATGGTGCTGCGCAAAGGTCGAGGACGCGCCGCTCTGTGGCTGGCTTTGTCGGTGGGTGCTTTCCAGGCTGGCATGCCGCTGCTTGGGTATCTGGGCGGCGAGGCGCTCCGCACCGTGGTAAGCACTTGGGCGCCCTGGATTGTGCTGCTGGTGTTCGGCGCGCTGGGCGGCAGCATCATTTACAAAACCTGGCAGGGCGAGGAAGAAGAGGAAATGGCCGCCACAGCTCTGGGGTTCTGGGGGCTCATTCTGGTGGGCATTGCCACCAGTATCGATGCGCTGGCCGTAGGAGCCTGCATGGCGTTGGGCAACATCGGAGGACCGGAGCTTAACCTCACTACGGCGGTGAGCATTATCGGCGGCATAACCTTTGTGTGCGCCCTGCTCTCTTTCCACAGCGCCCGCCTGCTGCACCACCTGCCCACCCGCTGGCTGGAAACCGCCGCGGGTGTATTGCTCATCGGCCTCGGTGTGCAGAACCTGGTATGAAGGCAGAACGCAGATTTCAGAATGCAGAATGACCAGTCAGCGCGCAGCCTTCCGGCTGCGCGAGGTAATGAAAATCACCTGAGATTTCTCAGGTGATTTTGTTTTCTGGTGCAGCGTATGTCGCACACGCACTTTCAATTCTGCATTCTGCGTTGCCAAATCTGCATTTCACACTCCTGCCTGGGTCAGGATGGCCTGAATCTGTTCCTTCGGGCGGGCAGGCCAGTGCTTATTGGCTACCGGGCTTGCCGGGCTCGGGTGCAACATGGTGCCCAGGGTGAAGCTCATCTCCGGCAGCGCAGCGGCGGCCAGCTCCAGCTGCTTCAAAGCATAACCACCCACGCCAATGAGAACTTTCGGCTGCAGAATTTCAATCAAACGCACCAAGT
>JAGBZE010000190.1 GCA_017628435.1 Akkermansia sp. | reverse complement strand
TACAAGGAGCTCAAGAACCTCATGCCCAGTGCATTCAGCTCGTTTGCAGATAATCCCCGGGGCAAGAAGATTCGTGTCCGCTTTGCGCTGGAGTCGCGTAAGGCGCCGCGCCACCGCGCATGTGATTACCTGCTACTGGCAAACGCGCACATCAGCATCAGAGAGAACACTTCCTACGCAGCCCCGGAAAAAGGCAACGGAAGCGCCGCGGGTAACTTCATCGCGCCCTTCTCCACGCTTGGCAAGGCCGACCAGTGGGATGCCGCCAACTGGCAGAAGCTGATTGCCGCATTGAATGGTGAAGCCACACTCATAGCCTTTGAGCAGGACCGCGCAGAAGCCGAAAAACAGGCGGACGAATGGGGAATCCCGTGCAGCATCGTGAAGCCGGAGACCGTGGCAGAAGTGCTGGGGCCGCAGTGCCGACTCTTTGCGGTGGATGGCCTGATGCCGCAGCTGGCTGCTCTGGTCGGCTGCGAATGCCGGGTCATCATGGCCAGTCGACTGGCAGCCGTATACGCCCCGGTGGGCAATCAGCATAAGGTCTGCACCAACCACACGCCATGCCACCCCTGCTACCAGGCAAGCTGTGACCAGGAACGCAGCTGTGCATCAGGAGTCAGCGTGGAAGCGCTCCTTGCGTGAAAATGAGAAAGCCGGGCAATTCAAAAGCCCGGCTTTTTAACTATCCTCTGGTGCCAGCATGAACATGAGGCGGTCCACCCCGTAGCGGGTCACTTCGTCCCACAGTGTCTTTTCCATGGCCGAAGTATGGGATGCGCGCTCCTCGGGAGACATGCTTTCCACGGCATCCTGGCCGTAATACTCTGCAAGAGTACGGGTTGCCAGGCGGCCTACCAATTCCTCCCAGAAGGTGGAATCGCGGTATTCATCCAGCACATCGGAATAGAATGCCTGCTCCACATACGGGCGTTTGAAAAACCAGTACCCGCAATCCGGGTTCAGTTCCATATCTCTGGCAATGCCCGGGGCTGTGCGCCCGGCCTTGATAAGAGAAACCAGCAGCTTGTGCCATGCATCTGCGCGGGGGTTGCGCCCCTCCGGCATGGCCTGCCCCAGCATGGTGAGAGCCATGGCGCAGACCTCTGCAAGATCGCGCATTTCCGGCTCAGTCAATTCAATGGTGATTTTTCCCATGCTTCTGCGAAATCGGGTATTATTCCAGCCCGAGCTGCATGCGGGCCTCCTCAGTCATCATGTTCTGATTCCACGGGGGGTCCCAGACAAACTCCACATCGACCCCCTGCACGCCATCCAGCGCAGCGATACCCATTTCGGCCTCGGCCATGAGATGCGGGCCCATGCCGCAACCGGGAGCCGTGAGGGTCATCTGCACGCTCACATGGCTGCCGCCTTCTTTCTGGGGGATTACCTCCACGCCGTAAATCAGGCCCAGATTCACAATATCCACCGGAATCTCCGGGTCATAGATATTGCTGAGCACCTTCCAGATGCGTTCCTCGAGGGTGAGGTTCTCATCGCTCTCCTGCACGGACTGAGAAGGAGCAATGATGCCGGCACGAGCGGCTTCCTCTCGAGAAATGCGAACCAGGCCCACATCTGTAGCCGCCGTAATAGAGTTACCAAGCATCTGGGTAACATAAATACGAGACCCCTCCGGTAACAACACAGCGTTTCCGGCGGGGATCTGTATAGCTGCGGTCTCAGCTTCTGTGATTACTTCCTGATTCAACATATGGCGCGGGAATTATGCCACAATTCCCTCTACATGCAAGGTTATTCTCGTATGCTGACCAAATTTCCGGACTTTCCGCATTCAGAATCAACGGCGGCCATGCCCGTGCGCAGGATGGCGGTGCCCCGGAGCCTTGTGTGCATGGAAGGCAGGGCGCGGAGGCTTCGGCGCACAGTGTCGGGGATGACGGAGACGTGGATGCTGGCAGCGCACAGCAGGCGGAGGACAGGGATGAACAACAACGGGAGGCGGGCACGGTTGGACAACAACAGGAGGAGGAGGAGGTCCTGCCGGTACGCCAACAGCTACGTTCACATGCACTGCGGCTTCGGCTTTACCTGCAGCAACAACAACAAACAGCACACAGGCCACACTCAATAGACTTTTTACTACCTTCTTCATAACATTAAATTTTGGTTATTATACGAAGGAGGCGCGCCTGTCAGAAGCAATTATTTGAATAATTGCAATAATTTGATAAATTTTCAGCGGCGGCGAAGACGGACTGTAATCATCTGCAGTTCCGGCACGCGGAAAAGCAGACAGGCACAACCATACACAGCAGAGGCCAACACACCAGCCACAGCCAGGGAGCCGAAGCGCGCGAAGAAGCCCCAGGAGGTAAAATCACCAAAGCAGAAGAAACCCACAGCCCAGCAACAGGTAGCCAGCACAGCCCCTGCCCCAAAGATGCGCAGCACCCCCGGCAGCAGGATATGGCAAGCCATGCCACCCAGCAGGTGGCGGATATAGAGGAAATAGAAAAGGAAGTTGAGCGTAGTGACAATGGATGTGGTCAACGCCAGGTAGGTAGCCTGGAGGTGGAATACATGCACAAAGGTATAGTTACAGCCCACAGAAATGCAGAAGGCAACCAAAGCCAATCCGGCAGGGGCCCACGGTTTTTCCAGCGCAAGGAAGACTGGCTGCAACACCTTCATGCCTGCATAGGCCAGCAAGCCTAAGGAGTAAGCAGCCAACACATCCCCCGTGAAATGAGCGGCGGAAGCATCGAAACGACCTCGCTGGTAAAACACGCTCACAATCTCCTCGCCCCAGAAGCTCAGGAAAATGGCAGACGGCACCGCAAACAAGCACATGAAACGCAGGGCCTTGGCCAGGTGTTCAGAAATCTCAGCACCAGCATTACCTCCCGTCAGCGTCATACGGGAAACAGTCGGCAGTACCACCATACCCACAGCCACACCAAACAAAGCCACTGGCAACTGCCACAGGTGGAAGGCGCTGGAAAGCGCCGTCACCGAGCCGGGCTTAAGATACAGAGCGAAGGCCGTATTGATGAAGATATTGGTCTGGGTGATGCCGGCGGCAATGACACCAGGCAGCATGAGCAACCACACGCGGCGGGTCGCATCATCGGTGAACGAGAACCAGCGGCCATTCCACTTCAGGCCGATATCCCAGCGGGGCCGGAATCCCAGGCTGCGGAGCTTCGGGTACTGCACCAGCACCTGGGCCGCGCCGCCACACACCACAGCAACGGCAAAACCATACAGAGCCTCCGGGCCGAACGCAGGGTCAATCAACCAGCCGAGAACGGCCCCCACAGCCACGGTGGTCAGGTTGAACGCGGCACTGGCCAGGTTCGGCAGACCGAAAATGCCGAATACATTGAGCGCGCCCATGCACAAGGCAGACAAGGAGGCCAGCAGAATGAACGGCCAGATTATGCGGCACAAATCCGCAGCCAGCCCCATGAAACTGCGGGCTTCCAGGCGGGTGGCGCCGGCCGGGGCTTCGCCGGCAGCAGCGGTCGTCAGGGTGATACTCTGCCCATGCTCCAGCTTCTCCAGCACAGAAACACGGATGCAGGATTCCTCTGTAAGCCCCTGAATTTTCTCATTGGAGGTGAACAGAACCTCCTTGGTGCCATCAATCGTGGTGCGGAATCCGCGGAATGCAGCATCGGCACACACCATGGTCGGCGCGCCCCAGGGTGTTTCCAGCACCACACGGGCGCGCTCCGGGTAAAGCTGCTGCATGAATGTTCCAGCCAGAAGAATGCCGATGGAGACAATGCAGATCATGAGCGACACCAGCTGAGAGCTCACACGATGGGCCAATCCCCACGCGGCCTCGGCCCCCTGCTGCTTCTCCACCTTGCTCATGGTGCTGGTGAAGCTCTGTGACAAGGCGCCCTCAGCAAACATATCGCGCAGCATATTGGGCACGCGGAAAGCCGTCAGAAAAGCATCCAGTGCCCCGGTGGCACCGAATAGAGAGGTGTAGACAATCTCACGCAGCAATCCGGTAAAACGGCAGCAGAAGATGGCTGCCGTGGCAATGAGACTTTTTTTCTGCATCGAAGCCATGGCTATTCAGGGGGAGAGAGTTTAATAGGCAAAGCGGGGAGTATCAACGGACCTTTTCCGGTAAATCCTCGCGAATCTTTCGGGCAAAGGCCTTGGCCGTGGTCTTATCCCCCAGCAGCAGGCAGGTGCGGGAGAGCTCGCGCATGGTGGTGCGGTAAATACCCTGCTCAGCCTGCTCCAGGCGCCCCTTATCCTCCTCGCTCATCTGGTCGATGCTGTTCTGTATGGTACGCAGAGTGCGGAAACAGGCAATATCCTGATTCGCCTTACGCTGAGCCAGAGCCAGATTCAGGCGGGCACGCAGAGTCTTACCCGTTGTCAGATCCGGATTCACCTCCTCCACCATGCGGGTGCACTCCTGCACCCAATTGAGAGCGTTAGTATAATCCTGCTTGGAGGAGTAATAGGCAGCAAGCTCATGAGCCGTACGTGAGCGGAAATCCGAATCCTTCTTCACAAGCTCCGGGTTCTGCTGCATCATATCCCAGCTACGGGTCAGAAGCTGAATCTTTTCCTCCCCCTCTGTATGCGTGGCGAGGTAAGTAAGCACACGCATGATTTCGGAAGGGTCCTTTTCGAAATCAAGCAAATAGCGGTAATCTCGCACAGCTTCCTGAGCATTGCCGCGAGCCTCATTAGCACGGGAGCGGATACGGGCAATGCGGGTCTGCAACTCCGGATTCATCTCTCCATAACCTTCAGCAAATGCAGAAGCCAGAGTAAGAGCCTGTGCACAGCCCTCGTGATTACCCAGGCGATGGCGGAGCTCGCCCAACAGCAGGTAGCACTGCGGCAGCTTGCGCTCCTTATCCGGATAGGCCAGCATGGCCTCCAGGCAACGCAACAACTTATCCTCGATCTCCTTCAGTGTATGCTGGGGCAGATTCGGATTATCTCGCAGTGCCGTTGTCACCTCCTCAATCATAAGCTGGGAGGTAGCCGGGCACAGCGGCCACTTGGCCTGTTCCAGAATATTGCGAGTCATCTGCAAAACCGGCTCCTTCACGGCACATACATTGGCGCGAATCATCTGTAGGGCTGCCGCCTCTGCTGCGAGATCCGGATCATGCAGACGAGCCAGCACATTAGGCGCATCAAGACGGGCAATCGCCTTCACGGCCTCATCGTTATTCTGCATGCGGATGCAAGTCTCTGCCGAACGGCGAATGGAACGAAGCAGAAGTTCTGTGTGCTCCGGAGAGTTCACAAGTTTATCCTGCAGCCCCTTATCCAGACGCAGCTGCAATTCAAAGTCCCCATGCTCTGCGGCAGCCACAGCCAGACGATCCAGGCCTTCCACAGGAGCCAGGGATTCTACCTCAGGCAGAATACGCACAGCCTCCTGCCATTGTCCTTTGTCCACCAGGCGGCTCATGAGGAACCATCGGAACTGGCGCTGTGTATCTGCATTCTTAATCCACCCCAGGCGAGCTCGGGAATGTTCTGCCAGCTCAAGCAAACGGGACTTATCGCCGGACAAATCAGACAACAGGCGGGCAAGATTGGCATTGGCCTCCTCATTACTGGCTACCACAATAGTCTCTCCCTTGAAAAAAAGAATAATATCCTTTCCCTTGGCAAAAAGCCCCCAGAGAGCCAGGGCACCAAGGGTAAGACCTGCGGCAATAAGGGGTACCGTATGGTTACTCTTCTTACGGGGCGGACGATAACGGCGATTCATACAGCAGAAAAATTCGTTAAATTGCGTAAATCAAGGCTGAGCCGAAGGCGACTCGGCAGCAGATATAAAAGGTTTGACTCGGCGCATCTGGCTGCGCACTTCTTCGCGGCGGTCATGCTGTTCTTC
>JAGBZE010000189.1 GCA_017628435.1 Akkermansia sp. | reverse complement strand
GTACCCGCTCATGCTCGATAATCACCCCCTGGATGCCGTAGAAGTAACGCCATGATAAAGCTCCTCCTCAAACGTCTGGGGCAGGGTGCCCTGGTAATCTTTGTACTGCAGACCATCACCTTCTTCCTGGTGCGCCTGCTGCCCGGCAATCCCTTCCTGGGTGAGCGTAAGCTGCCGGAGCACATCATGGCGCAGCTCAACTCCCTTTATGGCCTGGATCAGAGCGCCCTGGTGCAGTATTACAATTACTGGAAAGGCATTCTCTCTGCCGGCGATTTCGGCCCCTCGCTGGTGCGCGAGGGTGTGCAGGTGGCCGATATTATTGCCCAGGCCTTTCCGGTGTCGCTCTGGCTGGGTGTGCTGGGCATGGGTATTGCCATTGTGCTGGGTATTCCTGCCGGTATGCTGGCGGCCTACTGGCGCAACCGCTGGCCGGATGCCCTTTTCATGCTGCTGGCCATGGCGGGTATCTGCATTCCGGCCTTTGTGATTGCGCCGCTTTTCGGGCTTACCCTGGGGCTGCATGTGCCGGGGCTCAGCGTGGCCGGGTGGGATGATCCGCTCTGCGCCGTGCTGCCTGCGCTCACTCTGGGGCTTATCAATGCGGCCTATATTGCCCGCCTGACCCGCGGCGGCATGGTGGAGGTGCTTTCGGCAGACTTTATCCGCACGGCGCGTGCCAAGGGCGTGCGGGCAGGGCGTCTCTTGTTTGTGCATGCCCTGCGCAGCGGTCTGCTGCCGGCGGTTTCGTACCTGGGGCCGGCTTTTGCTGCGCTCATCACCGGTTCCTTTGTGGTGGAGACCTGTTTCCAGGTTCCCGGCATGGGCCTGCACTTCGTGAATGCCACGACTGACCGCGACTATTTCCTCATTCAGGGGCTCGTATTCTGTTACGGTGTCCTCATCGTTATTGCCAACCTTGTGGTAGACCTTGTTCTGGTCGCCCTCAACCCCCGCCTTCGCTCCCAGGGTGCTGCCTGATATGAAGAAGAACTACGAACAAGGAAATTCGCTCTGGAAAGATGCCCGTCGCCGCCTCTGCCGCAACTGGGCTGCCATGGCTGCGCTCATTTTCCTGGTGCTGATGGCTCTGGCCTGCTTTGTGCTGCCGCTTTTCCCCTGCATTGCCAACCCGAATGCCACCAATCTGGCCAACATTGCTGCTGATTGCAGCTGGGCGCACCCCTTTGGTACCGACCAGCTCGGGCGTGACCTGCTGGCGCGCGTGCTGTACGGCGGGCGCATTTCGCTGCTGGTCGGCGTGGTGGCCACGGTGGTTTCCTTCATCATCGGCCTGAGCTACGGGCTTATTTCCGGCTACATCGGCGGGCGAACCGATGCGCTCATGATGCGCACGGTGGATGTGCTCTTTGCTCTGCCCTTCATTGTGCTGGTCATTGTGTTCTCCCTGAGCATCGAGCAGCCCAGCCGTGAGCTCACTAACTGGGTGGTGGAAACAACCGGATGGAGCCGCGAGAGCGTGGCGCCCATTCTCGGCCTGGTGCCGCTGTTCATTGCCATTGGTGCCCTGGGCTGGCTTACCCTGGCGCGTATCGTACGCACGCAGACGCTGGAAATCAAGTCTCAGGAATACGTGCTTGCCGCCCGTTCGCTGGGGCTGGGGCACCTGCGCATCCTTTTCTGCCACATTGCTCCCAACCTGCTTGGAACTGTGGTGGTGTATACCACCCTGGCTGTGCCGGGTATCATGCTCACGGAAAGTACGCTCTCCTTCATCGGCCTGGGCGTGCGCGCCCCCAATTCCTCCTGGGGCACGCTCATCAAGGAAGGCGCCGACCGCATGGAGGCCACGCCGGAGCTCCTTTTCTTCCCGGCGCTCTTCTTCTGTCTGACTCTCCTCGCTCTCAATTTTCTGGGCGATGGCCTCCGCGATGCTCTTGATCCTAAGGCGGCAAAGGATTAATCCGTGCAGAGCCACAAAGGTGATTCATCAGGCAAAATAAAAAGGAGTGCATGACTGCACTCCTTTTATGTAATAGTGTGTGAAAATGGTGCCTTACTCGGCCTGGATGTCCTTGAGCGCCTCGTTGATGTCGCCCATGTACTTCACGATCTGCTCGTTGATGTTGTTGCCGTGCATATCGCATGCCATGCGGATGGCATTCAGAATGGCCACGCCGGTGGCGGAACCGTGGGCGATGATGGAAAGACCGTTCACGCCGATGAGGGGACTGCCGCCCACGGCATCGGCGCTCATGCGCTTGCGGAGGGTCTTGAAGACGCTGCTCATGCCCAGTGCACCCAGCATGGCCATCACGCTGCTCTTGATGGCGGCCTTCATGGTGTGGGAGAAGAACTTGGCGGTGCTTTCTACGCACTTGAGCAGGATGTTGCCGGTGAAACCATCGGTCACGGCTACATCGAGTCCGTGTTCAAAGAGGTCATGACCTTCGGTGTTGCCCACGAATTCGAAGGGCAGCAGTCCCTTCTTGTTCAGCTCATCGAGCAGGGCATAGGTCTTGAGGGAGGTCTCACTACCCTTGCAGTCCTCTGTGCCGTTGCTCATGACGCCCACCTTCGGGTTCGGGCGGTTGTATACATAGCGGGACATGAGGGCGGCCATTACGGCGTAGCCTACCATGTGGCTGGGCTTGGCATCCGGGTTGGCGCCTGTGTCGCTTACCAGCACGTTGCCGTGCGCGGCGGGCAGGGGGGATACAATGCCGGCGCGTTCCACGCCCGGAAGCAGGCGCAGCTTGATGGTGCTGGCCGCCACAGCGGCACCGGTGTTGCCGGCGGAGAGTACGGCATCAGCGGTACCGTTCTTCACCAGATCCACAGCGATACTCATGGAAGACTTCTTCTTCTGGCGCACAGCCATGATGCCGCTTTCCTCCATGGTGACTACCTCGGGGGCGTGCACAAACTCAATCTTCGGGTGGTTGGCAATGCCTGCGGCCTCGCAGCAGGCGCGTACGGCGGCTTCATCACCCACCATGTATATCTTTTCCAGTGCAGGAACCTGTGCCAGTGCAAGCTTGGCACCATCCACATTGATTTGCGGTGCGTTATCACCGCCCATTGCATCGAGAGCGAGCTTCATGAATTAAGAAAAGGGTTGTATGAAAAATACTTGACTCTACTCTAGCAGATAAGTGGGTGATGTCAACACAAAAACGCCCCATACGTGAAAGTATGGGGCATTGCTTGAAAATATTCTGTTGCTTGTGTTGCAGCGTGGATTAGTCCACGAGCTTCACGATAACCTCAGCGCCGCTCTGGGTCTTGTAGGTACCGCACTGCGGGCAAGCGGTGTGACCGGGGACGGCTGCGCCACACTTCGGGCACTTGCCGAGCTTGGGAGCCTTCCAGGCCTGGGCGGCCAGGCGGGAGCGCTGCTTCATCTTGGACGTTCTGCGTTTCGGAGCTGCCATAGTTCTATTTCTTGTTTAAGATTTTCGAGATGTGATACATTGAGTAGAGCTACAGCGCTTATTGCTTGGGAAACTGATCCAGTGCATCCCAGACGCTTTCACTACTCGGGGCAGCAGAGTCTACACCCGTTTGGGGGTCTTTGTCCAGTCTAAAATCACCAAAAGTGTCATTTATTTCACATTCAAGGTCTGAAATCTCGCATTTTGGGTAGCTGGGAAGTGCCAGAACGACCTCTTCGCGCAAATCTTCGGTGATATCGAGTGCCAGTTTTCCTTTCACGTCGTATGAGAATGCAAGGTCATCGAGCTCCACTGTGTAGGGGAAGAGGGTGAGGCAGCGGTCGCAGCGCAGCTCGAAGGGAGCGGTGATGCTGCCGCGCACCATGAGCTCTGTCTCGAAGAGCTGCACCTCCAGCTCATAGCTCAGCGGGCCGGTGCTGCGCAGGGCATCGCAGTCAATACCGAACACGGCGGCATCGAGCTCGCCGCTCAGGAAACGCCCTTCCTCGGGGAACTCCTCCAGGGGGATGATGAGATTCATCTGCATGCCGCTACTATACCACCCTGCTTCAGCCCCCGCAAGCCTATATTTGGTGCGCCAAGAGTGGTTCGGATTTTGAATTTTGGATTTTTGATTTTGAATGTCTTAAATTTCGCAGGCCTTCGCCCGCCTGTATTTACAACTATTCACTATTCCTTATTCACTTTTTATTCAATCACGCTCCAGAGGCGGGGCAGCGCAGGCGCTGCTCGATTTCCGCAATGCTGGGCAGGGCTTTGGTGATTTGAGCAGAGGATAAGTCGTATTCGGATATACCGAGCGGTTGCCTGTAACCTTCCAGTGCATATTGGGCGAATACGTTGTCTTTATTTTTGCAGATGAGCAGGCCGATGGTCTGATTGTCTCCGGCATGTTTCATGGTGGCGTCGGCAATGGAAACGTAGGCGCTTAACTGCCCCAGGTGAGAGGCTTCAAAATCGCCTACTTTGACTTCGGCCACCACGTAGCAATGAAGGTGCGTGTTGTAGAAAAGTAAATCTGCAAAAACCTCTTTCTCGCCGGCAAGCATCCGGTATTCCCTCCCCATGAAGGCAAAGCCGGTTCCCAGTTCCAGGAGGAGTTTTGTGATGTTATCGACGAGTGCATCCTTGAGTTCCTTTTCCTTATATTGTTCGCTGATGGTAAGGAAATCGAATTGATAGGGGTCTTTTGTCAGCTGCTGCGCCAGTTCGCTGGTTGGTTCCGGCAGTGTTTTGGCGAAATTGGTGATGGCTTTCCCCTGGCGAGCGTAGAGGTCGGTGTCCAGGAAGTTGAGCAACATGGCGCGCGACCAACCGTTTTCTACGGTTTTCTGTACGAAGAACAGAGCTTTTTCCGGTTCGTGGTAGCACTTGTCAATGATGAAACGATGATGTCCCCAGGGTACTTGGAAAATATCATGTAGTATAGCATCTATGCTGGGATTTGTCTTGTTTGCCACAAGTTGTGGCAATTTTTTTATATATTGATTGTAAATAGAATAAAACTTTTTTATGTAGCGCAGATTTCTGGGGGAAAGACTGTGAATATCGGGCAGGATGCGGCTCAAGTCAATGCTTAATTTATCGAAGAATGCTGAACCTCGTTTGTTTTCCGGCAGTCGCTCAACGATATCGCGGCCCAGTTGCCAGTAGAAGCGCAGGAGCTCTTCATTGACCTTGACGGCGGCGCGAATCTGGCTGCTACGGTAGCGCTTGCTGAGCTCGGTGAGCCATTCGCGGTAGGAGGAGTCGGAGGTGATAAGGGTATTCATATGGCAGTATGGGGTATATTTTTACTCAATCACACTCCAGAGGCGGCCGTTGCGGGCGCGGATGAGGCGGATATCGAGGTCGAAAGCATCCTTGAGGTTCTGCTCAGTGAGTACCTCGTCGCGAGAGCCGTAGGCCTGGATTTCGCCCTGGCGCAGAATCATGCCGCGGCTGAATTCGGGCAGGATATCTTCGATGCGCTGGGTGATGAAGATAATGGTGAGCTCCGGGTGGGAGTTGGCGAGCTCTGCAATGGTGTTGAGCAGGAATTCGCGCCCGGCGATGTCAAGGTATACGCTGGGTTCATCCAGAATCATGAGCTCCGGGTTGGTCATAAGCGCGCGCGCGATGAGTACCTTCACCTGCTCGCCGGAGCTCATGGTGGCCACGGTGCGGTCCATGAGGTGGTCTGCCCGCAGGCTGTGCATCAGCCCGGCGGCGCGTTCTTCCTCCTCCGGGGTGGGGTCGCGGAACAGGCCAATGGTGGCATCCGGTCCGCTGAGTACCATTTCACGCCCGGTCCAGTCGCGGTCGCCCAGCCACTGGTGCATGAGCGGGCTCACCCAGGCAATGTGCTTGCGCAGCTCCTGCAGGTTGACCGTGCCGAAGCGGCGGCCCAGCACCTCCACCTTGGCGCCGAAGAGCGGCCAGGCATAGCCCATGAGCATGCGCACCAGTGTGGTTTTGCCGGCGCCGTTGGCGCCGAGGATGAAGCAGCGCTCACCCTTCTTCACCTGCCAGCTGATGTTGTGCAGAATTTCACGGCCGGTGAGGTAGACAGTGGCGTTTTCGACGTTGATGACGTTTTCCATGGGGGAGGGAGGTAAAAAGATTCGGCGGGTTTGAGGTAACCCGCCGAATCGAAATGTAAGGTCTGGATTAGTTGCGTTCGAACAGGGAGCGAATCTTGCTGCCCACGATTTCGACCGGGTGCTCGGCCAGAGCAGCGCGCTTGGCCAGCAGGTTGGGAGCGCCGGCGGCGGCTTCAGCCAGCCATACGCGGGCGAACTCGCCGGTCTCGATGCGCTTGAGGCTCTCCTTCATCTTCTCCTTTACCTCCGGGCCCAGAATCTGCGGGCCGTTGTAGTATTCACCGAATTCAGCGGTGTTGGAGATTACGCCGTTCATGGCCTGGATGCCCTTGTTGTAGATGATGTCCACGATGAGCTTGGCTTCGTGCACACATTCGAAGTAGGCCATCTCTGCGGGGTAGCCGGCTTCGATAAGTGTTTCGAAACCATACTTCATGAGGTCTACAAGACCACCGCAGAGCACGTTCTGCTCGCCGAAGAGGTCTTCGTAGGTTTCCTGCTGCATGGTGCATTCCAGCACGCCACCGCGGGTCAGGCCCTCAGCCTTGGCCATGGCCAGAGCGGTCTGCTGGGCGTTGCCGGAGGGGTTCTGCCATACGGCGATGAGGCCGGGGCAGCCGAAGCCTTCCTCGAACACGCGGCGCACCTCAGTGCCCGGGCCCTTGGGGGCTACCATGATAACGTCCACGTCAGCCGGGGGAACGATGGTTTTGAACACATAAGCGAAACCGTGGGAGCAGCACAGGGTCTTGCCGGCGCACAGGTTCGGCTTGATCTGGGTCTCGTACACCTCACCGTGGTGCTCATCGGGCAGCAGAATGTGGATGATATCGGCCTTGGCGGAAGCTTCGGCCACAGTCATTACCTCAAAGCCGTCCTGAGCGGCGGCGTCCCAGCTCTTGCCGGGGCGGATGCCGATAATTACGTGCACGCCGCTGTCGCGCATGCAAAGAGCCTGGGCGCGACCCTGGGCGCCGTAGCCAATCACTGCCACCGTCTTACCGTTGAGAACGCTCACATCGGCGTCCTTGTCGTGGAGAATGTTCATTGTTGTGTTCTTGGGTTGATCAGTTATCAGGCAGGGGCTGCCTGTCTGTGTAGGCGGAATTGTATCAATGCAGTGACTTATTGCAAGTCAAAATTGTGTAATCACGGCAGGGGGTGCTTATTTTTCTTGCGATGGTGTAGAAATGTGGTAGAGTAAGCAAAGTATGAAGCTTCACAACACTGTCCGGCGCGCAGCCGGTTTCACATTGATAGAATTGCTGGTGGTGATTGCCATTCTGGTGACGCTGGCCAGCATTGCCGGCACTGCTATTTACTCCCAGATGGGTGTGGGTGATGAGTCTCGTTGCCGTGCGCAGCTGGAGCAGCTCCATCAGCTGGGTATCAAGTACAGCCAGGATATTGCACATTCCGGTCTGCTGCCTACCAGTGGTATGGATGACGACGAGGATACGGATACGGTGGATGAGAGTGAGGGCTGGTGGTATTCTGTTGCACCTGAGCTGGATGCTGTGGTGTACCCCCGCAAGAAGGGCGGCAAGATGAAGATTTCCTCCATTTTTCACTGCCCGGCAGATAAGCGTGCTGAGGTGGGTAACGAGAGCACCTTTGCTGCAGACGTGAAGAGTGTTTCCTATGTTTCCTGGACGGATGCTTCTGATGACCCTGAGAATCCGAATTCCTGCATCCGCACCACGGCCAAGCAGAATCTGGATAGGCTGCCCTGGCTTTCTGATGGTAACCCGGTGAAGGGTGAGAGCGTGACGGATGAGGATTCTTTCAAGGCTCAGGTTCTGCCTGCGGCAGAGCGCCACAGCGGTAAGATTATGGTGGCGTATGCAAGCGGTGTGGTGAAAGCTATTGAAGTGGAGGAGGACGCCGCTGTTGATAAGTTGTTCAAGCAATTTGCCCCGGATCTGGCAGCCAAGGCAGCCAAGGCTTCCAAGCCTCTCAAGGGCAAGAAGGGTAAGAAGAGCCGCAAGGCTGCTGCTGATGATGACGAAGACTGATTCTCATCTTCCGCTTCCGCTGGAGCCGGACTGCCTGCCGTACCTGCGGCAACCGGTGGTTCTGGGGCTGAGCGGAGGCCGCGATTCTGTGGCCCTGCTGCGCCTGCTGGTGCAGCAGGGTTGCTGTGTGCATGCGCTGCATGTGCATCATGGTATCCGCGATGCTGAGGCAGATGCAGATGCTGCCTTCTGTGCCCGCCTGTGTGATGAGCTTGATGTGCCTTTTGAGTTGCAGCGGGTGGATGTGCCCAGCATGGCCGCGGAGCAGGGGATATCTCTGGAGACGGCCGGGCGGCATGCCCGCCGCTGGATGCTGGCGGCGGCGGCGCGCCGCTGTGGCGGGCGCACTGTGGTGCTGGCGCATCATGCCGATGATCAGGCAGAGACGGTGCTTTTCCGCCTCGCTCGTGGTGCCGCGGGCATGCGGGGTATGCAGCCGGTTTATGTAGCAGGGGGAACTACCTGGCTGCGGCCTCTGCTCAGCTGCCGGCGTGCGGAGCTTACCGCCTGGCTGCAGAGTATTGGCCAGACCTGGCGGGATGATGCCACTAATGCTGTGCCGGATGTGGCGCGCAATGCACTGCGGCTGGAGGCGTTGCCGGCCATTAATAAGGCACTGGGGCGCGATGTGACACCCATTCTTAACCGTAGTGCGCGCCTGCATGCCGAGACGGTGGATGCGCTGGAGGCTGCCTTGGCCGCGCTTCCATCGCAGGATCCGCAGGGGCGCCTGTATCTTCCCTTTTTGTGGCAACAGCCAGTGGTGTTGCAGAAGGCTATCGTGCGGCGCTATCTGCAGCAGAATGCTGTGTCTGATATCAGCGAGGAAATGGTGCTGAATATCCTGGCCATTCTGCCCGCCCAGGCGGAATCCTCGCGGGTGAATCTGCCGGGAGACCGCCGGGCCTGCCGCCGCGAGCGCCGCCTGGTGATTGAGGGATGATTTTTTCTGTAAGTACACAAGAAACGCCACATTTCTGCGGCGTTTTTTTGTATATAGGCAAAGTTTCTCCGGTTACTTGAGCAGCTCGTCGATGAGGAATTCTCCCGTCATCATCCAGTAGCGTAATGTGAGGCCGGCCAGGAAGAATGCTGCCAGAATGAAGATGACATACAGGCGGCGGAAAATGATATGCAGGACGCTGTCCTCCTCCGTGTAGGAGATAGAGGCACCCAGGGGGCTGCCGCTTACCTTTTTCTTTTTTTTCTTTTTCTTCTTTTGAGAAGCAGGTGATTCTGCCGCGGGGTCGTCCGGGCTTTCCTCAGCAGCCGTTACGGTGCCGTCATCGAACATGATGATGGAGGTGCCGATGTTGTAGACTACCCGGGGAACAAGAACGACTGCCTCTGAGGGCTGCCCCTCTGCGAGCAGGGTGGCGCCTGGCGTGGCTACAGAGATGACGTAGCCTTCGTCCTGCAGAGCGATGGTGCAGTGCTGCGGCAGCAAATCCGTGATGTGCGGCAGGGATATGGAACAATCCTCTGCACTGCCGATGAGCAGCACAGAGCCATCCTCGGGGAGTTCATAGCGGTAGTTATTACCGGCAGGGTCGATAATATCGATGGCGGGCATATGTGTGGTCAGTATGCCATATGTGGCGGAAAAGGCAAGGAAAAAGCTTTTTAGCCGGAATGATTATTCAATATCAATCATTCGTTACTTGTGGTCTACAGCCTGTAGAATTTCCTGTATGATGACGTCTTCATCCACCAGGCGCCCTTTTCCTGGCACGCCGCAAGCCAGCATACCTTCCTCTGCCGGACCCACAATGCGGTGGTTTTTCCGGGCTGCCAGGGTTTCTGCATTGGTCTGAGTGGCGGGGTGGTCCCACATCATGCCGTTCATGGCGGGGAAGATGAGTACGGGACCCCGGTAGGCCAGGTACAGGCTGGTGAGAGCGTTCGGACACTGGCCGTGAGCCATGCAGGCCATGGTGTTGGCAGAAGCCGGTACCACGGCCAGCACATCGGCTCGCTGAGCCAGGTCGATATGAACGGGAACCCAGCTCCCGGTCTCATCCTCAAAGGTGGTGATGACCGGGTTGCGGGAGAGCGTCATGAGCGTGAGCGGGGTTATGAACTCCAGCGCTGCCGGGGTGCAGACACAGTGTACCTCGTGACCAAGCTTGACGAGACGCGAGGCCACACTGGCGGCCTTGTAGGCAGCGATGGAACCGCAGATTCCCAGAACGACTGTAGCCATGGCGCTTTCCTGTTAGTTGCTTTTAGCAGGCGGAGGGGTCAAACTCCACAATCATGTTGATTTCCACGGCTACGCCCAGAGGGAGGCTGGGCACACCCACGGCAGAGCGAGTGTGGGCGGCTTCCGGTCCGAAGAGCTCTACCAGCAGGTCGGATGCGCCGTTGAGCACCTTGGCCTGGTCAGTGAAATCCGGAGTGCAGTTTACAAAGCCGTTCACCGCCACAATCTTGCGCAGCGGGGCAAAGCTGCCCAGCTCAGCCTGGATAACGGCCAGACGGTTCAGAATGGCAGCCTGGGCGGCGCGCTGTCCGTCCTCGATGCTGACTTCTGCGCCCAGCTTGCCGTAGATGGCTACATCTCCATTGATGGAGATGCCGCCGGAAAGGTGCAGGTAGTTGCCGGTGCGGATGCACTGGACATAGGAACCAACAGGGGCGGGGGCGGGGTTGAGCTTCAGCCCCTTTTTCTCGAGTACGTTAAAATTGAAATCCATATCTTGAAAATGGTGTTATCGGGTTGCTGCCAGCATACACTGCGGCGTGCTGCTTGGCAAGGAAAAACAAAGAAGCCCGGCAAGTAAACTTGCTGGGCTTCCTTGACTCCGGCGGTTGGGATCGAACCAACGACCTAATGATTAACAGTCATCCGCTCTTCCGCTGAGCTACGCCGGATTTCGCTTTCCCCGTGAACGGGGTGCGGGCAGATATTACTACTTTGCCAGGTTCATTGCAAGACTTTTTTTGTAAAAAATGCAATTTTTGTTGCAAAATATGCCGAGCAGGGGGTAAAATGCCCCCATGAACAACCAGAATTCGTCTTCCTGGACTCTTCGCTTCCGTCTTTTTGGTATTCCAGTGCAGATTTTGCCCATGGCTTGGGTGGTGTTGGCCTTGCTGGGCGGCGCGATGGGGGTGGAAGATTCGTCGGATTTAACTCAGGTGGCCATTTTTGTGGTTGCGGGTATGCTTTGTCTGCTGGTGCATGAGTTCGGGCATGCTTTGGTAGGCCGCGGTGCAGGGGCTCTGGTGGATGGTGTGGAGATTGCCGGCATGGGCGGCACGACTTCTTTCATGACGCTGCCGCCGCGGCGGGCAGGGTATTTTCTGATGACGCTCGCCGGGCCGGTGGCATCTTTGCTGCTGGGGGTGCTGCTGGGTGTGTGTTTCGGCCTGCAGCTGGGTAATGTGTGGGCCGGAATACGTTTTGCTTTCCTTATGCCCTGGCAGGATACGCTTCCTCTGGATTTGCAGCAGCAGGTGGTGATGGGTATTTATCAGAATGAAGTTTCTCATTTTGCACTGCAGGTGTATTCCACGGGGATGCTTATCTGTTTCTGGTGGAGCTTGTTTAATCTGCTTCCCCTTTTCCCGCTGGATGGAGGGAGACTTCTGGGCTCTGTGCTGAATAATTATCTCATTCCCTGTGTGCTGGGCCTGGTTGTCAGTGTGGCTCTGGCTATCTGGGCGTTGCTGGTGGGGCAGTGGTTCAATGTGATGATTCTGGGTTACCTTGCCTTTATCAACTGGCAGTACTTCCGTGTGCTGACAGGTCGGAAACGCTGATACAGAAAAAGCCCCGCATACCGGAGACGGCTGCGGAGCTTTCTGCCTAATCGAGAATGAGGCCTCCTCACTGCACCAGGGCAGCGGAGATTTCGCAGATGTAGAGTGTATGCAGGGGATTATCCTCGGCATACCAGGCGGGGGAAACCTCGCTCCAGTCGATGAAGTCGGCCTCCTGCAGGGTGCTGCGGAACATCTTGCGGCATTCAAGTACCAGCTCGGCGTTTTCGAATGTAGGAAGCCCGGCCGGAGTTGTGGCCGGCACCAGGGAGGTGTTGGCCATCTTGTCTACATCGCGCCCTGAGTTGCGGCCGCAGAATACGAGGTCCTGGCGGTACTGCTCGGGCATGAAGCTCAGGGTGAAGGCGGGCTGTTCGTCAATAAAGGTGGCGGTGTGGCGGTTCGGCCGCACAAAGACGAAAGCAACCGGGCGGTTCCAGAGGAAGCCGATGCCGCCCCAGCTGGCGGTCATACAGTTGAATTTATCCGGCGTGCCGGCGGTCACCAGCATCCATTGCTTGCCGATGAGCTGCACCGGGCTGGTCGTGATTTGGGTAATTTCGATATTCTTCATATGGGATTTTTCTTCTGCAAAACGGCGCGCCCGCAGGCGCGCCGTTTTGTTAAATGGTATGCGTTGTTACCAACCGCTCTATCAGCGGCTGTAGTTGCCGGGGTCCTGAGTGATGGTTACATCGTGCGGGTGGCTTTCCTGCAGGCCGCCCGCAGTGATGCGCACGAAGCGGGCATGGTCGCGGAGTTCCTGGAGGCTCTTGGCTCCCAGGTAACCCATGCCGGAGCGAAGACCGCCCACGAGCTGGAAGATAACATCGGCCAGCATGCCCTTGTACGGTACGCGGGCTTCCACACCCTCAGCTACCAGCTTGCCGCTGCCGTTCTGGCCGTAGCGGTCGCCGGATCCGGCACGCATGGCGCCCAGAGAGCCCATGCCGCGGTAGGTCTTGAAGTTGCGGCCCTGGTAGTGCACCACGGCACCGGGGCTTTCCTCGCAACCGGCCAGCATGCCACCCATCATGATGAGGTCAGCACCGGCGGCCAGAGCCTTCACGGCATCGCCGGAGTAGCGGATACCGCCGTCGGCAATCACGGTCACGCCGGCGGGGCGGGCAACCTTGGCTACTTCCTGAATTGCGGTGAACTGGGGCATGCCCACGCCGGAGATGATGCGGGTGGTGCAGATGGAACCCGGACCCACGCCTACCTTGATGGCGCTGGCACCGGCGGAGATGAGGTCACGGGCGCCGTCCTGGGTCACCACGTTGCCGGCTACCACGGGCTTGCCGAGTTCGCGCAGTTTTTCAATTACGTGCAGCACGCGGCTGGTGTGGCCGGTGGCGGCGTCGATGAACAGGGCGTCAGCACCGGCATCGATGACAGCCTGGGCGCGGGCCATGAACTCCGGGCCCGGGCCTACGGCAGCGCCGCAGCGCAGACGGCCGAATTCGTCCTTGGTGGATTCCTGGAAAGCTTCGCGTTTGCGGATGTCGGTATCGGTGATAAGACCAACGAGGCAGCCGTTCTCATCAATGAGCGGGAGCTTCTCGATGCGGTTGGAGTAGAGAATCTTGCGGGCCTCTTCCTGGGTGGTGGTGGGTGTGCCGGTGATAAGGCGGTTCATGGGGGTCATCACATCTGCGACGGTGAGCTTGTCGAGGTCATGACCATCGGAGTAGCGCATGTCGCGGCCGGTGATGATGCCGACGAGTACATTGCCCTCTGCCACCACGGGCAGACCGGAGTAACCGTGCTCGAGCATTATGCCTTTCACCCGGCTCAGGCTCATGTCGCTGGTGACAGTCAGGGGAGTAGTGATGACGGCGTTCTCGAAACGCTTCACCTTGGCTACCATGGCAGCCTGGTCATCAATGCGGTTGTTGCGGTGAATCACACCAAGGCCACCCTCGCGAGCCATGGCAATGGCCATGTCCACTTCGGTCACCGTGTCCATCGGTGCGGAAAGAATCGGAAGGCGGAGCGGGAAACCAGCGCAAAGCTGGGAAGAAGGATCGGCCTCGCCGGGAAGAATCGTGCTCAGGCAAGGAAGCAGGAGCACGTCGTCAAATGTAAGTCCAAGCTGAATTTCTGCCATAGCGGAGACTACTACGTTATCCCTCACTTTGCAAGCCT
This sequence comes from Akkermansia sp., assembly GCA_017628435.1. Classification (GTDB taxonomy): domain Bacteria; phylum Verrucomicrobiota; class Verrucomicrobiia; order Verrucomicrobiales; family Akkermansiaceae; genus Akkermansia. The sequence continues at coordinate 52 of JAGBZE010000189.1, read as the reverse complement.
AATTTGCCATGTCAGGGCCTTTTTTTACTTTATTTCTTCTTTTTGTTCTTTC
>JAGBZE010000014.1 GCA_017628435.1 Akkermansia sp. | reverse complement strand
GGCAGATTACTAATGCACTGTGTTCTAATAAGCTGCGTTAAAACAATATCTTTACCCTGCGTATTCTGTCACCCCGCCGGCTGGCGGGGTTCCGATTCTTTTATTGTTCCAATCCCAGGGCTAAAGCCCTGGGCTACGGAAAGTTCCGCCCTTACGGGCTCAAAATTCCGCGCACTATGTGCGCCTGAATAGGGAGATAAATCACAATTTCTCGAAAACTTTGGGACACATATGACAAGGGGGAAGCTCCGCTATTTTTGCTTGAAAGGAGGGGAGAACTCTGCTACCATACGCAGCATGATTAATCGTCTTCTTTCCCTGCTTCTGGCGTTTGTATGCACTGGTATAGTTCATGGAGAATGGACATCGCCACACGATTTGAAACTTGAGGAAAAGGCTCCGGCTGCTCTCATTCCCTTCCCGCGCGAGGTGAAGTGGGACGCTGCGGAATTACAGCTACCCGCAGCCAAAGGCTGGGAACTGAAAGGAAAGGCAGCCAAGAACGATGCAGTAAGCATTGCCTGGAAGGGGCTGCTGCACGACATCAAGGGAAAAGGCAAGGGCTCGCTGAAGGTGGTGCTCAAGAAGGCCGGAGATAAGCTGGATGACGAGGCCTCCCGCGAGGGCTATATCCTGACTGTGAAGAAAAAGAGCATCACCATCGAGGCTAACGCCACGGCCGGTTTTTTCTATGGCCTGCAGACCCTGCGCCAGATGGTGTACAAGCGTAAGAGCCTGCCTCTCTGCATTATCAAGGACTGGCCTGCCTTCCAATACCGCGGTTACATGCAGGACTGCGGCCGCAATTTCCGCACCATCGACCGCCTGAAGAAGGAAATTGACCTGGCCGCCCGACTGAAGGTGAACACCTTCCACTGGCACCTCACCGATTACCCGGCCTGGCATATACAGTGCAAATCCTACCCCGCACTGAACGACCCGAAACACCGCACTCGCGACTTGAAAGACACCTACAGCTATGCAGATATCCGCGAGCTGTTCGAATACGCCAAGGACCGCTGCATAACTATCATACCGGAGCTGGACATGCCGGGGCACAGCGCCTATTTTGAGCGCGCTTTCGGGTTCAAAATGCACACGCCGGAGGGCATGAAGATTGTGGAAAAACTGCTGCATGAATTCTGCCAGGAAGTGCCGGAAAAACTGTGCCCGATCGTGCATTTCGGAGCGGACGAGGTACGTATACCGAATGCTCCCGAGTTTGTGGGGCTGGTAACAAAGATTCTGCAGAGCCATAACCGCATCCCGGTGCAATGGGCCAGTAACCGCGACCTGCCCGTGGCTGATACCTCTATCGAGCAGCGCTGGGGCGAAGGTCCCAACACGGCAGATAAATCCATCAACCCGGAGCGCATCACCCGCCGGGCGTTCGACTCCACCATGGGCTATGCCAACCTGCTGGATCCGGCCATGCTGGTGCGCCGCTATTTCTTCATGCGCCCCTGCGGCTCCGCCAAGGGCGATGAGAAGAAGCTGGGTACCATTCTCTGCTACTGGCCGGATGGCAAGGTGGACAACAAGGAATGGATCCCCGGGTTCTGCGCCATGTGGCCGGGAATGATGGCCATGGCCGAGCGCGCCTGGATTGGCGGCGGCGCCAACGGCGATGCCCTGCCCCTGGACATGCCAGGCCCGGACACCGAGGCAGGCAAGGCCTACTCCCTGTTCGAGCAGCGCATGGCCACACTCCGCAAGAGCATCTATGCCGATGAAGCATTCCCCATGTGGCCCGAAAGCGGCATTACCTGGAATGTGGCCGGACCTATGAATGCGAATGCCGTGAATTCAGCCCGCCAGGCAATACTGGATGGCAACACCGACAACACGCGGAAGGCCTACTGCGCCAACCTGTATTTCCGAACCCGCCCGGACACCGGGTATCTGGGCATGTTCATGAACGCCAAGCCCGGCAGCACTGTGCTGGCTTCCACCCAGATAAAGGTTGATAAAGCCGGCAAGTATCCCTTCATGATTGGTTTCGATGCCCCGGCTCGCTCCAACCGCCGCTGGACGGGTGTGCCGCAGAATGGAGAGTGGTCGCAGACCGGCACGCGCATCTGGGTTAATGGTATCGAGGTGAAGAACCCGAAGACCTACCAGCATGCCGGTAAGTTTGCCCACGCTGGCAACGCCTGGAACTTCGAATCCCCCCTGGACCCGGAAGAAATCTGGTGGGTACAGGAACCCACAGAGCTCCAGCTGACCAAAGGCACCAACACCATTGTGATTGAGCAGCCCTACATCGGTGAGCACCAATCATGGGGCATCTCCTTCATCCCGCTCTTCAAACACAAATAAATCCATAATTACTACTCAGCGCATTGCCTTCCGGCCCCGCTTGTGAATGCATTGCTCTGTCGAGGCATGAAAAATGCCCCTGGAGATGACAGGCTCCAGGGGCATTCCGGTAAATCTCAACCGGCTCAGCAGTACTGCGTCAATACATACTGCAGAATACCACCGGCGCGGAAGTATTCCTTCTCGATGGGCGTATCGAGGCGCACGATGAGGGGTAGCTCAAAGGCCTCAGCACCGGCGGGCTGCACCAGCAGGGTGGCAGCGCTGCGCGGAGCCATGTCGTTGTTCAGCCCGATGATGGAGAAGCATACGTCCTTGAGGTCCTTCACGCGGTCGTAGTCTGCCGGGTTGGCGAAGTTCAGCGGCAGCACGCCCATACCGATGAGGTTGCTGCGGTGAATACGCTCAAAGCTCTTGGTGATGACGGCCTTCACGCCCAGCAGGTTGGTGCCCTTGGCGGCCCAGTCGCGGCTGGAGCCCATGCCGTAGTCCTCACCACCGATGATGATGGTCTTCACGCCGTCCTTCATGTAGGCCATGCCGGCATCGTAAATGAAGGTAGGCGTGCCGCAGGGAGCGGCAATCTCCGTATCCGGGGCACTTACGGCAGAATCGCCGAAATAGAGCGTGTAGCCGCCCTCTACGCCCTCGGTGAGCAGGTTCTTGATACGCACGTTGGCAAAAGTGCCACGGGCCATCACCAGGTCATTACCACGGCGGGAGCCGTAGGTGTTGAAATCGCGGCGCTCCACGCCCTGCGCGCTCAGGAACAGGCCAGCAGGAGCCGTGGCCTTGATGGCACCGGCGGGGGAGATGTGGTCAGTGGTCACGCTGTCGCCGAAGATGCCGAGCGGGCGGGCGTTCACGATATCGGTGATATCGCCCTTGCTGCCGTCGAAACCATCGAAGAACGGGGGACGATGGATGTAGGTGGACTCGGGGTTCCAGGCGAAGGTGGCGCCGGTGGGGGCGCTCACACCATCCCACTCAGGCACGTGGCCGGCATAGCAGGAGGCGTAGTCCTCCGGCGTGGCGGCCTTGGCCTGGGCGGCGGCAATTTCATCGCCGGTGGGCCAGATGTCGCGCAGGTACACGGGCGTACCATCGGCAGCAGTGCCGAGCGGCTCGTTTTCCATGTCGATATCCACACGACCGGCCAGAGCAAAGGCAATCACCAGCGGGGGAGACATGAGGAAGTTGGCCTTCACGTGGGAGTGAATACGGGCCTCAAAGTTGCGGTTACCGGAAAGCACGGAACAGGAAACCAGATTGTGGTTCACCACGGCCTCCTCCAGCGCAGCGTTGAGCGGGCCACTGTTGCCGATGCAGGTGGTGCAGCCATAGCCCACGGTGGAGAAGCCGATGCTGTCCAGAGCCTCAGTGAGGTCATTATTGGCAAAGTAGCGGGCAGCAATGCGGGAGCCGGGGGCAATGCTGGTCTTCACATAGGCAGGCACCTTCAGCCCCAGGGCTGCAGCCTTCCTGGCCAGCAGACCGGCGGCCAGCATAAGGCCATCGTTGCTGGTGTTGGTGCAGCTGGTAATGGCAGCCACCAGGATGGAACCATCCGTGAGCTCCACCTCATGCGTAGTGGCGGCATCGGGGTTGCCGGCATCGCCCTTCATAGTCACCGCCACAGGGACGGTGCGCTGGGGCTGGCCATAGGTGCTGCTGCAGATTTCTGCAAACTGGCTCTTCAGGGTGCTCAGCGGAATGCGATCCTGCGGACGCTTCGGACCGGCCACGGCGGGCACGATGGTGGAGAGGTCGAGCTCGAGCTCCACGGTGTAATCCAGCTCGCCCTTGCGGGGCATGCCGAAGAGCCCCTGAGCGCGGAAATAGTTCTCGCAGGTGGCCACCTGCTCCTCGCTGCGGCCGGTGGTACGCAGGTAGGCTGCGGAAACTTCGTCGAAGGGGAAGAAGCCCATGGTGGCACCGTATTCCGGGGCCATGTTGGCCACGGTGGCGCGGTCCGGCAGGGAAAGGCTGGCTGCGCCCTCGCCGAAGAATTCCACAAACTTGCCCACCACACCGTGCTTGCGCAGCATCTGGGTCACGTGCAGAGCCAGGTCGGTGGCGGTCACGCCCTCGCGCAGCTTGCCACTCAGGTGCACACCCACTACCTCCGGCACCAGGAAGGTGACCGGCTGGCCCAGCATGCCGGCCTCGGCCTCAATACCACCCACGCCCCAGGCCACAATGCCCAGGCCGTTAATCATGGTGGTGTGGGAATCGGTACCCACCAGAGTATCCGGATAGTAAACCCCGGCATTTTCCATCACGCCGCGGGCCAGGTACTCCAGGTTCACCTGGTGCACAATACCGGTGCTGGGGGGCACCACAGAGAAGGTCTTGAATGCCTGCTGCCCCCATTTCAGGAATTCATAGCGCTCCGTGTTGCGCTCGAACTCACGGGTCAGGTTCTTCTGGTAAGCCTCAGGGAAGCCGGCCCAGTCCACCTGCACAGAGTGGTCCACCACCAGATCCACGGGCACCAGCGGCTCCATATCAGCCGGGTTCTTACCCAGATCCTGCACAGCGGCGCGCATGGCGGCCAGGTCTACCAGCAGAGGCACACCCGTGAGATCCTGCAGAATAATGCGGGCCACGGTAAAAGGAATCTCATAGCTGCCAGGGGCCTTTGCATTCCAGGCAGCCAGATTCTTCACATCATCCTCGCTCACCTTCAGGCCATCGCAATTGCGCAACAGGCTTTCCAGCACAATACGCAGAGAAACGGGCATGCGCGATATCCCCTGGAACCCCTGCTCTGCCAGAGCCGGAAGGGAATAATACTGACCACTTGTGCCGTTACCAGTAGTGAAGGTTCGGAGTGTATTCATAATAATATTTCGTATGTTAATGATATGAAAACGCAGAAAGTATATACATTTATCACAGAATTGCAAGCAAAGAAAATGCCTTACGCCTGATTCATGGCAATCATTGGAGCCAGTCATTCCCCCCACTCATGATTACTCGATATACTTATATTGCTAACATTCATGACATCTACCCACTCCCGGAAAACTGGTCAGTCTGCACTCCACCGCCGCAAGACCAGCAACAATATAATCTCACCTTGAGTGAAACATTATAATATAAGATCGCTGCAAATCATTGATTTATGCACCCATAAAGAAAGCCCCACCTTGTGGCGGGGCTTTCTCCAACTTACTACCTATGAAACTCAGTCCTCCCTTTTATTGGCCGCTGGCGCTCTCTCCTTCACCGCGACCGGTGGACTGTTATAAGGGATACGCCCCCCAAGGTAGCTTTCTATCACAAAATTGCAAAATTTATTGATTTTTTTTAATTTTTTTCAGATTCCGGCTCATTCTGGATGGATTTATCGACCTCGAAGAGGCGTTTTTCCCAGAGATAGTAGCGGGTTTCAGCCACAAGCACCCCGGAAAGGCCGATCATGCAGATGAGGTTGGGAAGCGCCATGAGGCCGTTGGCCAGGTCGGCAAAGTTCCAGACAATGCTGCTCTTGGGGATAACACAGCCCACAAAAGCCACGATTACCCAGAGCACGCGGTAGGGGAACACCAGCCGGCGGCCACCCAGGTATTCCAGTGCACGCTCGCCGAAATACGACCAGCCCAGCACGGTGGAAACCACAAATGCCGCCAGGCTGATGGTAAGCATAGCACTGCCGAAACCACCCAGCGTGGCGAAGGAAACATAGGTCAGCAGCTCACCATTAGCCGTGTTGATATGGTCGTGAGCCATGATGCAGGTGGTCAGCGTGATACCCGTGAGTGAGCAGATGACCACGGTATCCCAGAACGGCCCGGTGGAAGCCACCAGAGCGTGCTGCACGGTATTCGGCGTCTGCGCCGGGGCAGAGACAATCGGGGAGGAACCCAGACCAGCCTCGTTGGAGAACAAGCCGCGGCGCACGCCCTGCTGCATGGCCAGCATGATGGTGGAGCCGATGAAGCCACCTGCTGCGGCCTGGGGGTGGAAGGCACTATCCACAATATGGCACACAGCCGGCCACACAAAACTCGCATTGGAGCAGAGAATCACCACGCACCCCACCACATAGACAATCGCCATGGTGGGCACCAGCGCGGTGCACACACGGGAAATCCCCTGCAGCCCACCCAGCAGCACCGCGCCGATAAGCAGCACCATCACCACACCCGTCACCCAGGTGGGCACCTGCAGCTGGCATGTGGCCAGCACCTGCGAAACCGCATTGGCCTGGGTCAGGTTGCCGATACCAAAGGCGGCAATAGCCGTCACCACTGCAAAGGCCACGGCCAGCCACTTGCACTTGAGCCCCTTCTCAATGGCATACATGGGGCCACCGATGATGTTGCCTTTCTCATCGCGTGTGCGGTAGCGGATAGCCAGCAGACTTTCCGCGTAGCGCGTTGCCATGCCCAGCACACCGGTCAGCATGCACCAGAACACCGCACCGGGGCCACCGGAGGTCACAGCCACCGCCACACCCACAATGTTACCGGTGCCCACATTGGCCGCCAGCGATACCATGAGCGAGGAAAACTGCGAAATCTGCCCCTCGCCCTTGCCACCGAAATACAGGCGCAGCCCGGTGAAAAAATGGCGCTGCGGGAATCGCAGCAGGAAGGTCAGGTAAAGGTGCGTGCCCAGCAAGGCAAAGATGAGGATGTACCCCCACAGAAAGCCGCAGGCGCTATCAAGCATTTTATCTATCGTCTCTAACATGGCTAGTGCCGCATAGAATACAACAGATTCTACAGCAGGGTCAAGCACAGAGTTTTGCATCGCCCCGCTTTGGGGTCTGTTTCAAATCTGCTGACAAATAATCCTTTTAGCTCATGTTAATGCAATGAAAAATAAAAGATTGCAGTCTTTTTCCAAAATTCGTCAGATATTCAAAGCACACAAAGGGCAATTCTTCGAGCAATTAGCAAGCTC
>JAGBZE010000188.1 GCA_017628435.1 Akkermansia sp. | reverse complement strand
ACCTGGGCAGAGTAAAGCAAGTTTCATTTTCAACAAGCCGCGCTTCCATGGCCATGGACGCGCGGTTTTCTTTGACAATCGTCCCTCGTGCTGGTAAACTCTGGCATCCAACACTACACTTGTGCGCCGTGAATAACGAAAACAACACCGAAATCCCCTGCCTTACCCACAGCCGCGGGCTGTGGATTCTCAGTCCCCTGGCTGTATTCTTCCTGCTGTATGTCACCACCTCCGTGATTGTGGGAGACTTCTACAAGATGCCGGTCACCGTGGCTTTCATGGCTGCCTGCACCTGGGCATTTGTGGTATGCAAGCCGCAAAGCTTCAATGAACGCATTGAGCGTTTCTCCCGTGGAGCAGCACACAGCAACATCATGATGATGGTGTGGATTTTTGTACTGGCCGGAGCCTTTGCCCAGTCTGCCAAGTACATCGGTTCTGTGGATGCCACGGTGAACCTCACGCTTTCCCTGCTTCCGGCCAACATGGTGCTGGCCGGGGTGTTCCTGGCAGCCTGCATCATTTCCCTTTCCATCGGCACCTCGGTGGGCACCATCGTAGCGCTCATGCCGGTGGCCGTGGGCCTGGCAGATAAATCCGGCGCAAACCTGGCGCTCATGGCAGGTGGTGTAATTGGCGGCGCCTTCTTCGGCGATAATCTTTCCTTCATTTCCGATACCACCATTGCCGCAACCCGAACCCAAGGCTGCGCCATGCGCGATAAATTCCGCGCCAACTTCCGCATCGTCCTTCCCGCCGCCATTCTGGTGCTGCTCATCTATGTGGCGCTGGGCTGGCACCTGGCTCCGGTGGAAGTGCCGCAGCAGGCAGAATGGCTCAAGGTGCTTCCCTACCTGCTGGTTCTTGGTACTGCCCTCTGCGGCGTGAATGTGATGAAGGTTCTCATCCTGGGCCTGATTTCCACGGGAGTTGTGGCCATGGTGGATTCCTCCTGCAAGACGATGGAAGGGGTAAGCGCCATGGGCACCGGCATGACCGGCATGGGCGAGCTCATCATCGTAACTCTGCTGGCTGCCGGTATGCTGGAGCTGATTCGCTACAACGGCGGTCTGGCCTACATCATCCGTCACCTCACCTCACATATTCACGAGCGCTGCGGTGCTGAGCTCAGCATTGCACTCATGGCTGCACTCGCCAACTTCTGCACGGCTAACAACACCGTGGCCATTGTGGCTGTGGGCGATATCGCCAAGTCTGTAGCTCAGAAATACGATATTTCTCCCTCTCGCTCTGCGAGTCTGCTCGACACAGCATCCTGCGTCATCCAGGGTATTCTACCCTACGGTGCCCAGATGCTCATGGGCTCAGCTCTCGCCGGCATCACAGCCTTTGCCATTATCCCTTACCTCTTCTATCCCTTCGTCATGGGCCTTTCTGCCCTGGTTTTCGTTGTATTCGGCTTGGCAGAGAAGAAATAACCCCCTCACACATTCACATCGCAGCCCCCGGAGCACCCAGTCTCCGGGGGCTGTTCTTCCTGGGAAGTCGTATTCGACAGACAATTAACCCGCCTGATTATAAACTCAGACGGGTTAGTTTGATATGGGCTTTTGCCGCTTGCAGAGAAGAGGCCATGGCCACCTGTGACAGAACTGCTGTGTTTCACATGTATCAGACTCCATATCAGCGGCGGTTGTTGTGAGCCATTGCCTGCAGCTTCTGCCCCTTTCCAGCCTGAGGCTTGGCGACGGATTTGTTATTCTGAACTACGGCCTGAGGCCTGGCTGCGGGCTTGTGCTGAACCACGGGCTTCGGTTCCGGCTTCCTCTGAACAACAGGCCGGGATTTCGGAGCGGGCTTATGATGCACTACCGGCTGGGGCCTCGGTGCCTGGTTATGATGCACTACTACATGCTGCGGTGCAGGTTCGTGATGAACAACCACCGGCTTGTGTGCTACTACTACCGGCTGATAAGCTAAGCTGCTTCCATAGTGGCTAAGGCTCACAGCTAAATGATCGCAGCTGCTGAAAGCTACTACTACCACACCAGACATCAAAACCAGTTTAAGGATATTCTTTTTCATTTTCTCAGGACAGGGGGTTGTGCCTGTACATAAAGAGAGCGCTCCAGAAAAAGACATTTATTTGACTTTTTCAAGTTTTTATTTTTCGACAAAATTTTCTGCTGATACAATTACCAATTGCAATTCACAAAACAAGCGGTTAGAATACTTCATGATATGAACACATGGACTTCTGCCGTATTCAGCCCCACAGGGGGCTGTTCCAAAATTGCCACCGCCATAGCCGGTGCACGTATGACTGCCCGCGTTGACCTCTGTGCACCGGTCACCCCGGTGGAGGTTAACGCAGAAACACCGCTGCTGGCCGTAATGCCGGTATACGGGGGGCGCCTGCCGGCGGTTGCCGTGCAGCGGCTTAAGGCTCTCCAGGGCAACGGAAGCCCGGCCATTGCCGTTGTAGTCTACGGCAACCGGGCCTATGAAGATGCTCTGCTGGAGCTCCGCAATACCCTCACCGTTGCCGGATTCCGGGTAATCGCCGCAGCCGCATTCATTGCAGAGCACAGCATTGTGCGCAGCATTGCTCCCGGTCGCCCGGATGCCGCAGACCTGGCACAGGCCGTCGATTTCGGCAATGCCGTTGCCGCCAAGCTCGCCTCCGGCCAAGCCGACACCGTATGCGTTCCCGGCAACGAGGAATACCGCCCCCTGCCCCAGATGCCAGTCACTCCCATGGTTACCGATGCCTGCGGAGGCTGTGGCATGTGCGCCATCAAGTGCCCGGTAGAGGCCATACCGGCAGGTAACCCGCGCAGCACCGATGCCAGCCGCTGCATTCTCTGCATGCGCTGCATGGCCATCTGTCCTCGCAAGGCCCGCCTGCTGCCGCCCCCGGCCCAGGCAGCCTTTGCAGAGCGACTCAACGCCGTGGCAAGCGAACCGAAGAAGCCGGAAATTTATCTCTGATACCCACCCTGCTTCCCGACTAAAAAAGCCGTGCTTCCCATGGGAGCGCGGCTTTTTTGTTGGGAGAATCATATGCGGCTCATTTACTCTCTGCCGCATATCGTTCAATCGACGCATCAATAATGCTGCAGGCGGTATCCACTCCAAAGAAATCACCCACCTCAGTCTTCTTGTTCTGCAGTGTCTTGTAAGTCAGGAAAAAGTTCTGGATTTCCTGCAGATAATGCGGGGGCAAATCCTCCAGGGTGTTCACATGATCATAGCGAGGGTCGCCCACATTCACGGCCAGAATCTTCACGTCCGGTTTACCACCGTCAATCATATCCATCCCGCCGATAATGCGGCAGTCCACATAGCACCCCGGAAAGGTGGGCGCAGAGGTGAACACCAGAATATCCAGCGGGTCGCCATCCAGATACCGGGTAGATTCCACAAAACCATATTCTGCCGGATAATACACGGAGGAATACAGCACACGATCCAGCTTGATGTGGCCGGTCTTCTCATCCACCTCATACTTATTGCGGCTTCCCATGGGAATCTCTATGCGGGCTTCTACTATGCGCGGAGTACTCATACTGTGTATCCTAGCATTCCCTGAAAAACATGTCAAGTTGCAACCTCTGCCTCAGATGAGCTTTTCTACACTCTTATTTAGAATCACTCTAAGCTTGACTAATCGGGTAGAACAAGGTAAAGTCATTCACATGGACGCAGACAGCAAGAAAAGCGTAGCAGCGTGGTCATCCGTTATCTGGAGCGGTGCACTGGCCACCACCAAACTGGTGGTAGGCATCATCACCGGCTCCCTGGGTATCCTCTCGGAGGCGCTGCACAGCGCGCTGGATCTGGTGGCCGCCGGCGGCACAGTGTACGCCGTGAAGGTAGCCGCCCGCCCTGCGGATGAAGAGCACCCCTACGGCCACGGCAAGGTGGAAAACCTGATGGCCCTGGCAGAAACCCTGCTGCTCATGGCCACCGCCGCCTGGGTTATTCTGGAGGCAGCGGAGCGTCTGCTGAGCAATGACCCCGCCGCGCTGGAAGTCACCTTTTCCTACTGGGCCTTTGGCGTCATCATCCTCTCCATCCTGGTGGATGTGAACCGCGCCCGCATGCTCAAGCGCGTGGCCCGCGAAACCCGCAGCGCCGCGCTGGAGGCAGATGCCGCCCACTTCACCACCGATATCTGGAGCAGCGCCGCCGTGCTCTTCGGCATCACCGGTGCAGCCGTGGCAGATATGACGGTTTCCGGCAGCTGGCTGCACTGGTTCCTCCTGCGTGCAGACGTATTTGCCTCCCTCGTGGTGGCCGGGCTCATCCTGCATGTGTGCAAGGAACTCGGCCAGCAGTCCATTAATAACCTCATGGATAAAGCCAGCAGCGAGGCCTCTGCCCTCGTGCGGCAGGCTATGGCAGAGCGCATGCCCACCTACCCGCTCTCCCGTCTCCGTGTGCGCGAATCCGGCGCCCGCTACTATGTGGACATGGAGGTGCAGGTGCCCCACAGCCTGCATGTAGATACCGCCCATGAAATTGCCGATGCCATAGAAAGCCTCGTGGCCTCCACCTTGGAAGGTGCCGAAACCATGGTGCACATGACCCCCGCCCAATCCCTGCCCGAAACCCCGGAATTCGTCATCCGCCGCCTGGCGCTCACCCACCGCTTCGGCGTGCACGGGCTCGTGCTCCAGCATACGGATGCCGGCCAGTTCATCATCGCCGTAGACCTGGAGCTGCCGCCGGATGCCACGCTGGAATCCTGGCAGGTCGCCATCGAGGCCTTCCGCAAGGAAGTGCAGCGCAACCTGAAGGCAGATGTCGTAGCCCTGCATGTGGAGCCCGACCTGCGCCAGGTTCCCACCTGCCCCGAGCCCCTGCCCACCGATTGGGAGGAACTCGTGCGCCAGGCCATGATACACCGCGGCGCCCCCCTGCCCACCGCCGTGCACTGCTACACCCGCGGCCTCGAGCGGCTCTGCATCATCACCATTCCCAAGGAACCCCGCCTCACCGTAGCCGAAAGCCACGCCCGCCTCACCAAGCTCAACAAGAAACTCGCCGAACGCCTCCCCAACCTCGCCCGCATCATGGTGACCTATGAGGAATGAAGCGGGATTTACCAGTCCCGCCGCCCTCCCATCTCACACGAGCAAAGCGAGTGTTTTCATCCTTCATTTAAAAGGCACAGCCTTTTATTTTCACTCAGGCCCCGCCTGTTTTCATTTCACACTCTTTGCACCTTAGAATCGTTCTAATGGGCCAAGATTACGTTTTCCCGAGGTTATTTTTTGGGACGGGTGGGTTTGGGGGTGTATTGTGCGCGGGGCGTGGCTGTCAGCGTCGCCCTTCGCTGGCGATTGCGCTCGCCCGCGCCCTGCGGGCCTGGGGCTTTGCGTCGCGCTATCGCTTGCTTGCACCCGTCTCCACCATTCAGATTATGCCGAGGCAAGCCGCCCCCTAATCCCTAATCCCTAATCCCTAACCTTTGACCTTTGACCTTAAAAAACTTTCGCGCAAAACGGAGTTTATTCAAAAGAATTCCCTATTTTTGGGGGAATTTTTATTTTTACTCACTAACACTATGAAATTAGTATTCCGTATAGACTACCGAACAGAGTGGGGCGAAGAGGTGGGCATCCTATTTGACCATGCCATTGTTCCCTTCATGCTCGGTACAGTCGATGGCTACCATTGGGAAGGTAGCATCGAGGTCAAGACACTTCCCGCCACTTATCGCTATGGTGTGTTCCGCGATGGTCAAGTCGTTCGTCTGGAAGGGGGACGCCTTCCGCATGCGCTCCCCAAATGGCGCCAACGCGAAGCCCAATATCATATTTCGGATGTATGGCGCGACCAACCTCTGGCATCCTATCTTTTCACCTCCGCTTTCTCGGGCGATCAACCTGCTACAGCAAAGGGTCACACGCAGTCACCTCACAACAGTTTGACACTCCGTGTGCTCTGCCCCTGTCTGCGACACAAAGGTCAGCATTTGGCTTTGTTGGGCGAAGGAAAGGCTTTAGGAAACTGGGAAGTAACGGCCGCCCTACCCTTCGAAGAGATACACCCCCACCTGTGGAGTCTGACCCTCGATTTGAAGAACCTGACCGAAGTGGGCGACTACAAACTGGTGGCAGTCAATAGCGACACGGGAGTGGTGGAAGAATGGGAAGGAGGTCCCAATCGTCATTTCTATCTGCCCCAGCTCGAAACGGACGACCATTGCGTGCTGCCCGAAACCGAGCTCTATTTCCCCTCTACCGCTCGCAAGGTGGCTGGTACCGCCATCCCCGTGTTCTCCCTTCGCAGTGAAGGCAGTCAGGGGGTGGGCGACTTCGGCGATCTCCGCCGCATGGTGGACTGGGCGGTGCTCACCGGACAACGTGCCGTACAGATTCTGCCCATCAACGACACCACCATCACCGGCACCTGGACCGACTCTTATCCCTACAACAGCATCTCCATCTATGCTTTCCACCCCATGTACATCGACCTCCGTCAGGTGCCCGAACTGGCGAATGCGGAGCTGATGGACAGCTATCGCCGACAGTGGGCAGCCCTCAACCTCCTGCCCCAGGTGGACTATGAGGCAGTGAACCAACTCAAACGCGCCTACCTGCGCCAGGCTTATGAAGAGAATGCCGAGGCAGTGCTCGCTTCTGCCGCCTTCAAAACCTTCTTTAAGGAGAATGCCCACTGGTTGCAACCCTATGCCGTGTTCTCCTGCTTGCGCGACCGCTTCGGTAGTCCCGTTTTCAGTCAGTGGCCGGAACATCGCATTTACGATGCCGACGCCGTGGCAGCCCTATGTCGTCCCAAAGCCGACACCTACCACGATGTCGCATTCTACTACTACCTGCAATATCTTCTCCACGTCCAGTTGCTGGCCGCCGGCGAATATGCCCGTTCGAAGGAAGTCATTTTCAAGGGCGACATCCCCATTGGCATCAGTCCGAACAGTGTGGAAGCCTGGACCGAACCCTACTATTTCAACATGAACGGACAGGCAGGGGCTCCCCCCGATGCCTTCTCAGCCAAAGGTCAGAACTGGGGCTTCCCCACCTACAACTGGGACGTGATGGCAGCCGATGGCTACCAGTGGTGGCGCCGTCGCTTTACCAAGATGGCAGAATACTTCACCGCCTACCGCATTGACCACATTCTGGGATTCTTCCGTATCTGGGAAATCCCGTCACATTCGGTCAATGGTTTGCTGGGACAGTTCTCTCCGGCCCTCCCCATGTCGCCGGAAGAAATCGGCAGTTTCGGTCTGCCCTTCCAAAAGGACTTCATGACGCGCCCATTCATCAATGCCGCCATCGTCGATCGTTTCTTCGGCGAACAGGCAGCAGAAGTAAAAATCCACTTCCTGCAGCATGAGCACGACGACATCTATGCCTTGCGTCCGGAATTCGACACCCAACGCAAACTCGAAACCTATTTCCGCGAACAGGGACGCACCAGCGAGGCAGACCGTTGTCTGCTCGATGGACTTTATGCCTTGATTGAGAACGTGCTCTTTGTGCCCGACCGCAAGAATCCCCATCTCTACCATCCTCGCATCAGTGTGCAGGACAGTCCGATTTTCGAACGTCTTTCATGGCCCGAGAAGGAAGCCTTCAATCGTCTCTACAACCACTACTTCTACGAACGCCACAACCAGTTCTGGTATGACGAGGCGATGAAGAAACTGCCGCAACTCACGCAAGCCACCCCAATGCTGGTGTGCGGTGAGGACCTCGGTATGGTGCCCGACTGCGTGCCTTGGGCCATGGATCAGTTGCAGATTCTCAGTCTCGAAATCCAGCGCATGCCCAAGAACCCACAGCACGATTTCGGACATGTGTGGGAATACCCCTACCGCTCCGTGTGCACCATTTCCACCCACGACATGAGTACGCTCCGCGGCTGGTGGGAAGAGAATCCGGAAGAGACCGCCCGTTTCTACCGTCATGTGCTGGGCCACACGGGACTGGTACCGACGGTGGCATCAGCCCATCTTTGCGAACAAATAGTACGTCAGCATCTGGAATCGCCCGCCCTGCTCACCATTCTCACCCTGCAGGACTGGCTCTCCATCGATGAGCGTCTGCGCTATGCCGATGTCGATGCCGAACGCATCAATGTGCCTGCCAATCCGCGTCACTACTGGCGCTACCGCATGCATCTCACGTTGGAACAACTCATGGCAGAGGGCGGCTTTAACGAAAAAGTGACCCAAATGATTCGCCTCACCGGAAGAGGCATCTGAACATCGATGTAAGGAGACTTGAAGGTGTGTCGAAATGCAAAATTTCGGCACGCCCTCTTAAGTTGTGTAAGAGTGAGTAAAATGCAAGGCGCTGAAATTGAGGATGAAGGGAGTGTACTGACGTACATGACCAAATCCGAAATTGAGGAGCAACGCAGCAGTTT
>JAGBZE010000187.1 GCA_017628435.1 Akkermansia sp. | reverse complement strand
TTGTTATGCTGGCAAATGATAAAGATGTTCAAGAAGCTACAGAGGCAATTGAAAAGGTGACTCGCACTTCAAGCTATTATTTAAAAACAAATCTGGATCAATGGGCTGCAACTCCACGCTACGCGGGCTTTAAATCATTGTGGTATAGAAAAGCCGCCGAAGAAAAACTTAAGGAGCTGGATATTACGACAAAAGACTTATCTTTTTCAACAAACGGAATATACAGTTTTGCATTATGCAAAGGACACTTGTTCGTCCGCATCAATACACCTGAACAGACGGACGGCGTAAGCTTTTCTCAATAACCCCCGACTAATGAAGCAAGGCAAGGTGTTCTGATACTCGCAGCGTCTCGACAGCATTTTCTCATCATTTCCTGATTGACTGAAAGTCAGGGTGTGGTATAATGCGTGTTCATAGGGGAATGAATAACCACCCCGGGTTAGAAACAGTGGACGACGATATCATTTGCACAGAGAAAATCATTGCTGACCGCAAGACCTTTTTCATTGACCTGAAGAGCAATGCCCGCGGGCGCGTGGTGCGCATCACCGAGAAGGTGAGCTCGAACCGAGACCGCATTATGGTGCCTGCCGAAATTCTGGATGACTTTATTGCTGCGCTGCAGGATATCCAGCGCGCCAATAAGGAGCACTAAAGCGGCAGCGAATGCTGTGTTTCCGCTCGGAGTGGCGGAATTTATACTTTGTTAGTAGGATTGACAGACATTTGTCTGGACAAGTGGGTTGCTGTGTGCTTAAATTCCGGGCGAGACTGGGCAATCCGGGCTGTAATTTTCAATAACATTTAATGCACTGATTATGAGAAGAATCAAGGTTCTTAAACTGGGCTGGGAGTTTCCGCCGTTAATTAACGGCGGGCTCGGAGTGGCGTGCATGGGAATTTCGCGGGCGCTTTCACAGAAGGTTGACCTGAATGTGATTGTGCCGAAGGCATCCCCGGACGCCAGATATGATGGATTTGACCTGGTGGGCGTGAACAACCTGACGCATGAGCAGTTGGTCACCCAGGAGGAGGAATACACCTACGAGAGTTTCACGGTGGTGGGCAAGGCACCGGTGAATCTGGATCCGTACGCCTGCACGGAGGGCACGCCGGGCAATATCACCTTCACGAAGGAGGGTAAGCTGCTTTTCTCCCGCGTGCACGAGGCTGATCTGGCCCTGTTCTCGGGCAAGGAGGATTTGTATGCCGGCGACCTGGCCCGCAAGGTGATTGAGTTCTCCAAAATCTGCGCCGTGATGGCCCGCAAGTACGATTTTGATGTGGTACATGCGCACGACTGGATGACCTACCTGGCCGGTGTGGAGGTGAAGAAGGCCACAGGCAAGCCGCTGGTGGTGCACCTGCATGCCTCTCAATTCGACCGCGCCGGGGCAGATGCCCGCGGCTGGATTTTCGACATTGAGAAATACGGCATGGAGCAGGCCGACGCGGTGATTCCGGTTTCCAAGTACACGGGCACCATTGCCGCTGGGCACTATGGCATTGATCCCGCCAAGATTTTCCCGGTGCACAATGGCGCCGACCCGGTGCACGTATTCCACAGCAAGAAGAAGTTCCCGGAGAAGCTGGTGCTGTTCCTGGGGCGTCTCACAGCCCAGAAGGGGCCGGAGTTCTTCCTGCAGATTGCCGCCAAGGTGCTGGAGCAGACGGATAATGTGCGTTTCGTGATGGCCGGCACGGGCGAGAAGCTGCGCCAGCTTATCGAGACCGGCGCTTTCCACGGCGTGGGCGATAAGTTCCACTTCACCGGGTTCCTGAACAAGCAGAAGGTGAACGAGCTGCTCTCCATGACGGATGTGTACTGCATGCCCTCCGTATCGGAGCCCTTCGGTCTGTCTGCCCTGGAGGCTGCACAGTTCAACATTCCCGCCGTCATCTCCAAGCAGAGTGGCGTGGCAGAGGTGATGAAGGGTGCGCTGAAGGCCGATTTCTGGGACGTGAACATGATGGCCAAGCACATCGTGGACCTGGTGACCGATGAGGAGCTGTATAAGAAGGTGGCCGAGCAGAGCGCCCAGGATATCAAGAATTCCAACTGGGAGACTGCTGCGGACAAGATGATTAAGGTATACCACCACGTGCTGGGCTGGTAAACGGAACCACTGAAGCTTTTTCACGACAGATGAATATCACCCTCACATTTCATGCGCATCAGCCGAACCGCCTGATTCCGTACGATTTCTTCAAGATTGGCGAGCACGCCTTCTATGAAGATGACCACATGAACGGGCGCGTGCTGAGCGCCGTGGCAGAGCGCTGCTACCTGCCCGCCAACCGCATGATGAAGCAGCTCATCGAGCTGTCCGACGGCAAATTCAAGTTTGCCCTCGCAATTTCCGGCGTGATTCTGGAGCAGGCCCGCTACCACCGCCCGGATCTCATCACCTCCTTCCAGGAGCTGGCCGAGACCGGCTGCGTGGAGTTCCTGGCCATGCCTTACTACGCTTCACTGGCCTCCCTGTATTCCACAGGGGAATTCGCCGAGCAGGTGGAGGAGCACTGCGACCTGATTCAGGAGCTCTTCGGGCAGCGGCCCACGGTGCTCTGGAACACCGGCATGCTTTACTCCAACGCCATTGCCGCCCAGGCCTACGACATGGGATTCGAGGGCATCATGGCCGATGGCAATGGCCGCATGATGAGCAACCGCAACACCAACGACCTGCAGTGTGCCCCGCTCATTGATAAGACCAAGACGCTTATCCGCCACCGCCACCTCTCCAATGACCTGGCCAACCGCCGCACCGACCCCAGCTGGAGCCACTACCCCCTCTCCCCCTACACCTTTGCCGATTGGCTGAGCGCAGAACAGGGTCAGGTGGTAAACATCTCCATGGACTACGAGACCCTGGGCGAGCGACAGGCCGACAGCACGGGCGTGTTCGAGTTCTGGCGCACCATGATTACCGCCGCTCTTTCCAACGGCAATGAGTTCTACATGCCCGGCGAAGCGGTGCGCGTGTTCCCCTCTACCGGCACGCTGAACTGCCCGAACCCGGTAAGCTGCTCCACCTACGGCACCACCACGCACTGGAACGGCAATGTGATGCAGCAGGAGGCCATAAAGAAAATCTATGACCTGGAGCGCGCCGTTAAGGCCAGCGAGGACCGTGATATGATTCATGTATGGCGCAAGCTGCAGAGCGCAGACCACTTCCACTACATGGAGAAGAGCAACGGCTTCACCCCCTACCCCTCGCCGTATGATGCCTATATCTACTACATGAACGCCCTGGCCGACCTCCAGGTGCGCGTGAAGCAGGAGGCTGAGCTCATCCACAAGGCACACCGGGCCACCATGGTCTAAGCCGCATAAGCATTAATCCCATCAACGAGAACCCGGCTGAGATTTCTCAGCCGGGTTTTCTGATTCCTGGCACCCCCGGAATCGAAAAACCGCCTTTCCAGTAAGGAAAGGCGGTTTGTAACAGGAAAATATACCTAACGGATTAGGGCTTCACCACGGAAGCAAGCACCACAGTACCGTTGAAGGGGGTGCTCACGTTGGCGGGCAGCTCTACCTGAGCCAGACGGAAGGATTCCTTCATGCCCACGCCGGAGATGTCGGCCTTGATGCAGCAGGGAATGTCCTTCACAGCGCACTTCACGGGCATCTCGTGCACGATCTGATGCACAACGCCACCCATGGCAGCACCGGCGGGAGTACCCACAAGCTTCACCTGCACGCGGGTCTTCACCACGGTGTCGGGGGTTACGGCGCAGAAGTCAACGTGGTTGGTGTTATCGGTCAGCCAGTTGCGCTGCACGTCCTTCACCAGAGTCAGGATGGTCTGACCGTCGAGCTCGAGGTTCACGAGGATGGAGTCGGTGTCCACAGAGGCGAACAGAGCGCGAACATCGGCAGCCTTGAGCTGGATATTGATGTTCTCTGCCACGGCGGAACCGTACACCACGCCGGGGAGGTAGCCCTGAGCGCGCAGGGCGTTGAGCTTACCAGTACCAACGGCCTCACGCTTGGTGGCCTTGAGAGAATATGTCGTCATAGTTCTAATTCTTTCTATGTATTGAAATTGCGGTTTGTTTGGAGTTCTTCCGACGTCGGTGCGCTTGCGTCACCCGCCGGGGATACACACCCAGCCAGCGAGGAAGGGTGGACGGACAGGATACCCTTTATTTCGGAAAAGTCAAGCGAAATTTAGGGATAAGCAGCAGTTTTGCCTTGAAAAAACAGCCATTTACGCCTAGTATGGTGCGCGTATGAAGCATATTCCCCTTGCACTCGCTCTGGCTGTACTGTTAACAGGCAACTCCTGCCGGCAGATATCACAGCGGGTGGTAGGGCCCATACCACCACCTGCACCGGAGACACTGACGCGCCCTCTCAGCGCGGAAGAGGTGCAGTACTACACCCTGCCCCTACCCGTGCGGAACTGATTTCGTCCGTCTTTACAGCAGCTCGCTCAGCACCTCGATGCAGCGGGCATTTTCCTGCGCATTACCAATGGTGATGCGGATGTACTCGGTGAGTCCGTATGCAGCCATGGGACGCATGATTACGCCCCTGGACAGAGCCTTGCGAAACACCTCCACGCCATTTCCCACATTCACGAGGATGAAATTCGTGTGGCTGGGCACATATTCCAGCCCCTTCTCTTCAAAGAACTGCACGTAGGCCTGGCGCCCCTGGTTCACCATGTTGACAGAGCGGGCAATGTGTTTCTTATCATCCAGCGCAGCCAGTGCACCGACCTGGGCCAGCGAGTTCACATTGAACGGGGAACGCGCCTTGTTGAGCAGGTCGGCAATTTCCGGAGAGGTGATGGCATAGCCGCAGCGGGCACCGGCCAGGCCATAGGCCTTGGAGAAAGTGCGCAGCACTGCCACCTGCTTACCAGCCTTCACAAACTTGACACTGTCCGTGGGTTCACCGGCAAATTCAATGTAGGCCTCATCAATAGCCACCACAACATGCTCCGGCACACGCTCAATGAAAGACTCCAGCTCAGCCTGAGTCACCATGGTGCCCACAGGGTTGGTAGGGTTGGTGATGAAGACCAGGCGGGTGCGGGGAGTGATAGCGGCGAGCATAGCCTCCAGGTTATGAGTCCACTTGTCGCGATTCGGAATGGAGATATAATCCGCACCGAGAAGCTTTGCCACAATGGGATAGAGCGTAAAGGCATAATCTGCAGCAATCACCTCTGTGCCAGGGCGCAGGAATGCATGCCCCAGCAGCTCAATCAGCTCGCTGCTGCCATTGGCCACCACCGTGTTCTCAAAGCCCACACCATGCTCTGCAGCCACACGGCTGCGGAGGGAGAACGAGGCACCATCCGGATAGATATGAACACCCGCAGCGGCCTGCTGCATAGCCTGCACAGCCATAGGAGACGGCCCCATGGAGTTCTCATTGGAGGCCAACTTCACAATATCCTCCGGGCGCAGGCCGAGTTCGCGCGCAGTTTCCTCGATAGGCTTGCCGGGCTGGTATGCCACCAGCTCATATACATTCTGATTGGCGTAGGAAATGATGCTCATAACAGTTGCATCATTATACCCCTGCCCCGGCACGGAGCAAGCTTTCTTTCCGGCATATCAATCGAAGAGATTCGGATAGGAACGCAGAGCCAGTTCCTTGGAAAGCGCGCGAATGGTGCGAGAATCCTCCGCCTGCAGCGCAAGCTCAGCCATCTGGCGGCATTCCTCGTAGTTGAGGTGACGAATGGCGAAGCGTATCAGCGGCAGCAGATTGGAACCCACGGAAAGCTCGGTGGCACCCAGGCCCACCAGCAGAGGCACCAGCGTGATATCGCCACCCATTTCGCCGCAGATAGCAGTGGGGATACCGGCCTTGATGGTCTGGTGAATCAGGCGTATAACACCGGGGTGCGTGGAGCGGAACATGCCGGCAACACGGTAATTCACGCGATCCACGGCAATGGTATACTGGGTAAGGTCGTTGGTACCGATGGAGAAGAAATCCACATAGCGAGCCAGCACATCGGCCATGACGGCGGCGCTTGGCACCTCAATCATGATACCCACGCGCATATTCTCATCGAAGGCTTCACCGCGGGCACGTAATTCGCAGCGGCAATCCTCCAGAATATCATGCACCTCCTTCACCTCCGTAAGGCCGGAAACCATGGGGAACATCACGCCGACCTTGCCATGAGCCGAGGCGCGCAGAATAGCACGCAGCTGCTCCTTGAACACGGCGGGACGGCTCAGCGACACACGAATGCCGCGCCAGCCCAGGAAAGGATTATCCTCCTTTTCCTCCAGCACCTCGAAAGGCAGCTTATCACCGCCGGAGTCCAGCGTGCGGAAAATCACCTCCTGTGGAGAGCATTCCTCCACCAGGCGGCGATAGTGCTGGTACTGAGTCTCCTCATCCGGCAAGGATTCACCACCCAACAGGAAAAACTCCGTTCGGTACAAACCAACACCCTCTGCCCCATTTCGCTTGATGGAGCCGTACTCATGAACAAACTCCAGATTACAGGCCACGCGAATGTGGCGGCCATCGCGAGTCTCTGCCGGCAGGTCGCGCATTTCGAGCAAAGCCTGGTAGGCCTTCTCCTTCTCTGCGCGAAGCTGTTCGTAATAAGCCCTCGTGGCAGGTGTGGGGTTCAGAATCAGCACACCATTATAGCCATCCAGAATAGCGGGCATCCCCACGCGGGTCTCGCGTACCAGATTCGGCACGCCCACCACGGCCGGCAGCCCCAGAGAACGAGCCAGAATGGCCGTATGCGAAATGGCAGAGCCCATCTCCGTCACAAACCCCATCACATTCTGGGAATCCAGGTCAGCGGTATCACTGGGTGTCAGATCGTAGGCCGCGAGAAGGCAAGGTTCCTCACTCACCGGACGGTTGCGGCGGGTCTTGGTGCCACCCTGGTCCAAATTCTTCAGCACACGCTGGAGCACATCCGCAATGTCGGTCACGCGGCTGCGCAGGTAGGCATCATCCACCTGGCGCATGGCCTCCATGAAGTTCTGCACCACGGCGTAATATACAGAATCAATATTCTGCAGGCGCTTCGGCATTTCCTTCCGCAGGCGCGAAATAATCATGCGGTCGCGCAGGAAAAGCAAGTGGGCATCAAAGATAGCAGCCTCATTAGCACCGCTCAACTCCTCCACACGGGTTTTGAGCACCTTAATCTCCAGCTCAGTGCGCTCCAGTGCGGTTTCGAAGCGCTGCCACTCTGCCTCAATCTCCGTAGGCAGAATAGTGCGGATGACCGGAGCCGAGCACCCGCGGGCTTCAACCCTGAGACGCCCCATGGCAATGCCGGAGGAAACAGGCTGCCCCTGAAAACGTCTCTCCATTCCGTCGCTCATATTTTTCTAACAGAGGTAACAGGATGTATAAAAACCAACGGCGAGGTTTTAATCCTCGCCGAACTTGTTGTTAATCAGCTCCTCGAGAGCAGCCATGGCATCGGCTTCATCGGGTCCGTCGGCGGTTACAGCAATCTCCGCCCCCCACCCTACGGCCAGCATCATGAGGCCCATGATACTCTTGCCATCGACCGCTTCGTCATCCTTCTCTACCGATACATCGGCCTGGAAACGACTGGCCACACGCACAAACTGTGCAGCGGGACGTGCGTGGATACCAAGCTTATTCTGAATGGTGAGTTTTTTTGTAATCATGGCAGGTAAGGTTTCGGAGATTGTTCGCTACCCATTATAGCGCGACTCCAGCAGAATGCGAGCTTTTTTTGAAAAAAAATGGCTATTCCGTGCGGCGGAGCAAGGCTGCATATGCACCGTCTGCCAGCTCGCGATGAGGCAGTGCGAGATAGTCCTCCACAAAGAAGAATTCCTTATGCGTTGCAAGGAAAGCATCTACCACAGCCCGGTCTTCCTCGCGGTCGATGGAACAGGTGCTATAAACAAGTCTGCCGCCCGGACGCACAGCCGAACATGCCTGCTCCAGAATGGAGAGTTGAAGTGCAGCCAGGCGCGTCATTTCCTCCGCAGAAAGTCGCCAGCGGGCATCCACGCGCCGCTGAAGCACGCCGCTGTTGGAACAAGGCACATCCAGCAACACCGCATCAAAAGCCCCTGCCCACTGCGCAGGGCACGGCTTGGTCCAGTCATGCTGCGCCACCTGCACATCCTTGCCGCCAGCGCGCAGCAGATTCTCTCGCAACGGTTTCAGGCGGAATTCTTCCACATCCGTAGCCAACAAGTGCAAGTCCCCATCCGTGGCAGCAAGCATGGCCGCAGATTTACCACCAGGCGCAGCACAGGCATCGAGCACACGCTCACCGGGCTGCGGTGCAAGCAACTGCACACAGTATCGAGTAGAGGGGTCGGTCACATACAACTGACCTGCCCGCAAAGCATCCAGCGGCAAGGGGCCATTCAGCTTATACCACAGAGGCAGATTCTCCAGCGGCACCCAGGACTCCGGGATTTCAGCAGGAGGATTCACCGGATTCAAGCGCGCATAGACCGGGGGTGTAAGGGTATTCCATTCAAGCATGGCGCGAGTATCAGCCTCGCCGAATTCCTTCATCCAGCGCTTCACAAGCCAGGACGGCGTGGAATATTGCACCGGCAGCGGCAGACGGCTGCGCTCTGTCTCGAATTCCTCACGGCGGCGGGCAGCATTGCGCAGCATGCCGTTAACCACGCCACGCACACGCTGCGGTGCCAGGCTCACCGTCTCGCTCACAGCGGCATGCTCCGGCTGGCGCAGTATGAACAACTGGCAAAGCCCCAACAGCACAAGCCAGCGCATTTTCTCCTCCAACTTACCAGGGCGAAGCGTCTTGCGGATATGGTCCAGCCAGCTCATATTGCGTAGCGTATCATACACAATAGCCTGCAGCAGAGCACGGTCTGATGGAACCAGCTTGTGCTCTGCAGCCGCACGGGCAATGAGCGTTTCAGCAAAAATGCCACCCTGCGACCAGCGCAGGAGGGCTTTCCATGCAAGATTTCGAACGGATGGGGTATTATTCATACAATCAATCCATTATAAGAGCTTCACGAAGCGGAATGCGACCATTCCATGCCAGAATGGAACCACGAACGGCATCCCCGGCATGCGGAGAAAATTCAAGCACACCACCGGCAGCCTCCAGAATGACTCGCGCCGCAGCAAAATCCCATAGACAGATACGGCCCTCCACATAGGCATCGAAACGCCCGGCGGCAATATAGCAGAGAGTAAGCGCGGCCGACCCAAGAATTCGGATTTTGCGAACCTGGCGGGAAATGTGAGCAAAACGGCGGATTCCCGCCTCGCCGGAGCCATCATGCGTGCCGTGGCCGATAAAGGCAATAGCCTCAGCCATTTGAGCACGCGTAGAAACGGCTATTGGCTGACCATTCAGCACAGGTCGCTGCCCGGCAATGGCCGAGAAACATTCCTGCTGCATGGGGTCATATACACAACCCAGAACCAATTTCCCCTTGTGCTGCAACGCAATACTTACACAGAAGATCGGGATACCATAGAAATAATTCACGGTGCCATCAATCGGGTCCACAATCCAACAGAAATCCGCCCGGGCGCACCCGTCATTTCCCTCCTCACCCAGAATCATGCTCTGAGGGAATGCAGCAAGCAGATGCTGGGCAATCAAGGCCTGGCAATCCTTATCCAGACGCAGCTTGATATCATGCTGAAGCGCCTCATCCACCTGCTTACAGTTGAAAAAATGATCGCGAAGAAACGCGCCGGCAAGCCTGGCAGCCTGCTCCGCAACGCGGAGATACTCTGAATAGTCTGTAGTCATGAGGAACACTATTTCTGCTCCGACCTTAACTGTTCAACCTGCAGCATCTCCAGTCTCTGCTGCTCGCGCAGTCTCCCCACAATCTCAAGTGCAAGGTTCATGGAAGCTCGGGATAATAAGGGTTTCATCTCACGAGACGTAGCATTCGGATTAGCCGGTTCATCGTACCCCATCCAGACGAAAGTGCATTCACACCCCGGTCGGAATACCATGGTCCACTGGCCACCGCCCTCTGGCAGAGTCTCATTCATGAGAGCGTTTTTATCATCCAGGCGGAAGGGCGGCAATTTTGCCACCGTACGTGCACTCTCGCGGCGAATATACTCGGGAGATTTTTCCGGTTCGTAATGATAAATCAACTGCTCATTACTATTCCAGACATCATTCACCAGACTGATACGGTATCCACGTCCCTCATTCTGAAGGCAGAACAGCAGGCGAGCCAGATCCAGGCGGCGCATCTGGAAAAGGCCGTTGTACAAATACAGCTCCTGCTCACGAGAAGGCAGCACGATGGGGAGCTTCAACGTTTCGTAGAAAGAGCGCACAACATCGTACCCCAGCTGGCGGCCCGTCACCTCAGTGCTGCGCGCAATGATGTGTGAATCCTCACCACCGGGCAGACAGGCACAGCAGAAAAGCAAGGGAGCTGCGGCTCGGCCAGGACGAGTCTGGTCTTGCCAGCGGTCGCGTCCATCTACTGCACTGCGTCCCCCCACCAGGGCAAGTACCTTGCCCCGATGATTACGGCGGGCATCCACTACAAGCACACAGCACTGCAGCAGATCCTTCATGTCATTACTGGCTCCGCGCACCTTCATATCAGCCGGACGGCGCAGCTTGGCAAAAGACGTGCGGGTAGCAGCGGCAGCCTCCGGAGACATACCAGCCAGCCAGGCCTCAGGATATTCCCCGGGATTCTCAACCGCAGAAAGAGCCTTCTCCACAGCCAGCTCCACGTATTGCTGCATAGGCAGATTCAGGCTGGACACAACAGAAATATCACCGGCATGTTCCGGCACAGCAGAGCCCAGTTCCTCCAGCTCATGCCGAGTCCACATCACAGCATAGGAGCTTACGGGAGCCACAGGAAGTGAGCCACGATTCAGCACAATGGGAGCAGCCGTAGCTTCGTCGCACTGTTCCTGGGTAATCATCTCGCACGCCAGCATGCGCTGCAGCGTCTCGGCCTTCACTCGGCGAGCATTATCCATGCTGCGCACCGGGTTATACAGGGAGGGTGCCCGAACCAGACCGGCCAGCGTAGCGCATTCCACCAGGTCCAGCTCTTTTACCTGCTTCCCGAAATAATGGCGAGCTGCAGCCCGGATACCATAGCAATTCTGCCCGTAGAAGATACGGCTCAGATATTGCTCAAGAATGGTATATTTATCATACTTATGCTCTATGCGCAGCGCAAGCATGGTTTCCAGCAGCTTACGATCCAGCGATTTACCGGCAAGCTCGAAAACATTGCGGGTAAGTTGCATAGTGATGGTTGAGGCCCCCTGCTCATACCGCATTGAGGTGAGATTACGAATCAAGGAGCGGATAACCGAAGTGAGCACAACGCCATCATGATCGAAAAACGTCTCATCCTCTCGTGCCACAAACGCGTTGACCAGGTTCTGCGGCAGCTCATCGCGCGACACGGAAGAATCCGAGATGTCAGACAACGATGCAATCCGCTGGTTCGGGGTCGATGAATCGAACAAATAGCTCGACCCCATGCCATCGACCACTCGGGATATGTCGTATTGCATAGCCCGGTAGCCATACACACCCAGAACCGAAAGCACGGCCACCAGCGCACAGGCGCAGAGAATGCAGACAACCATCAACTTCTTCTGCCCGATGGTGAGCAATCGGAACCAGCTTTTGCGGCGATTCGGCGTGGAAACGAAGGACATGGAGAGAAATGAAAGCTAGACGAGTAAAACAGTATACGCTCAGGCTGCCGGAGCAGGCTGATTCTGTTCATCCATCATACGCTGCACGATGACGGACGGAGACCAGTGAGGGAACTCATCCCTGAGCTTCTGCTCGTATTGGGAAGCCTCACCCTCCTTGCCGCATTTCTTGAGCGCGCATGTAATCTTGTACAATGCCAGTGGCTTAAGTTCCTTATCACTCACCACATTGGCGGTACGGCCGTAATACTTGGCAGCCTCGCTGTATTCACGGTCTATGTAATAAGCATCCCCAAGAGCGATAAAGAGAGATGACTTGATGGGGCCATCAATACCCATGGCAATAGCAGTCTCGCATACCTTGCGGGCATCAGCCCCACGACCGAGGCCGATAAGCAGCTGAGCCTGGTCACGCATACCCTCAGCGCGGCGGAATGCCTGCTCTTCCATAGAAACATAATGCTCTGCAGCCTCCAGGCCTCGGGCGTAAAGCTGAAGTTCCAGGCGAGCGCGTGCCAAGGTCTTCCACACAAGAGGCTCCACCTTGGGACGCTCCTGTTCTGAGCCATCAGCAGCCACATATTTCTCCCGGAGCTCACGCGTGAGAGAATCAGAGAGATACTTGTTAGCAGAGAGATAATCGTGAGACAGGAAGCTGGACCAGCCGCACCAGCGGAGAATAGCCGGAGGCAGCGCATCGTACGATGACTTGTTGCTGCGCTCCAGCACCTCCAGAGACTTCTTGAGATTCTCTGCATCCTTCATTTTGAAGAAACACTGAACCAGGCGAATATCCACCAGAGCTGCATACTGCTCCGGGAAAATGGTGCGTGCCTCCTGAAAATGCACAACAGAAGCAGCCGGATCCTTTTCCGCCAGCACTCCGGCCACATTGTAATGAGCTTCTGCCAGAGCACCAGGCTTGGTCGGGGTACCCTGCTTGGCCAGCTCCTCGCACTGGGTAATGAAGCCCTTGTAATAATAAACCATCTTGTCTGCATCCTTACCGGCACAAAGCCTGGCGGCACGCTGCCAGCACACCGTCACAGAGTCGGAATCAGGATAATCCCTGATAACGCGGTCGAAATCTGCCAGAGCATCGCTCAGCTTATTCTGCTTGCCCAGGAAGGTACCGCGAAGCGTAAGCGCATCCGGCATACGGCTATCAGCAGGGAATGTCTCAATGTACTGAGTCAGCGTAGGCAACGGGTCATAAGCATCTCCCTGAGCTGCGGTCCAGGCCTTCTTGTACATCGCATCCGGACGCACGGCTTCGGGCAAATTCTCGAAATTCAAGGCATCAAACTGGCGAGCTGCCGCCGCAGTATCCGTCGACATAAGGCGGTCAGCATACATCAGTCGCACCAAATCGACACACGGAAGAGAAATCGTGGCGGAGCCTGGTGCAGCATAGGTACTGATGTATTTCTCAGCCTGCTGGAAGAAGTTTGCCCCCCTCACCTGCTGAATGCAAATCATACGGCGGTATCCGGCATCCGCAGCAAGCGGAGTACCGGGCTGTGCTCTCTCTGCCATCTCGAACCAGACGGCAGCAGCCTCATACTGCTTGATTTCCATGGCGGACTGCCCCACGATGACGGCACGGCGAGATTCCTTGGCAGGATCATCCAGCGCCCCGGCCTGGGCTGAAGCATTGCGCACCACGTCTGCATACTTGCCAGCCTTGTATAGAGAAAGAATATTCTCCATCTGCGCCTCACCAGCATACTTCTCCATACCCTTCATGCGCGAGAGTCTGGCATACAGCTGCTGAGCTTCGCGGCTTTTACCGAGTCGGGAGGCGAGGCGAGCCGCCTGAAGTGTAGCAGATGCGCGGACTCGCTCATCCAGCGTCTTCATGCTCAGAATATCGCAGAAAAGAGTATAGGCCTCTGCATCCTTACCATCCTCTGTCTTCATCTGAGCCATGGAAAGAAGAGAAGTCTGCAGAATAAGCGGCTCAATTCCCTGCATCACCTGAAGCGTGCGGAAGGTGGATTCAGCATCCTTGCGCTTGCCGGACTGCAGCTGGGCTCGGCCCAGGCGATACAGCGCATCGTTGCGCAATTCTGCACGCTGCGTCTCACGCACTGTGATGTGGTAAAACCCGATTGCCTTCTGCCACATCTGGCGTTCCGTTGCCTGGTTAGCCAGCTTGTAAGCGGCAGCTGCGGCGTACTCACCTTTACGCTGATTAGCAAGAATGCCGAGAGTGTTGTTGGAAGCAGCAGCATCGCCGGCCTCGGCCTGGCAGATAGCCTGCAGGTAAAGTGCTTTTTCTGCGTGCGCGGACTTGGGAAAACGCTCAATGAATCGAGCAAAAAGCTCTGCGGCTCGCTTCATTGACTGAGCCCGGGCCACTTGATCCGTCGTATTGCGGGACTGGGCATACAACTGCTCTGCTATGGCGTAGCCATCTGCTTCAGCATTGGCTACAAGCGGAGTATCAGCCTGTTCCGGCTGCTGTGCAAAAGCCGGCACCAGAGAAATCCCTAGTGCCAGCATGGTAGAAAATCGCGTATTATTCATGGGGGTATAATCAGTTTAATTAGCAAGACCGCAGCCCCTCGCTCCTTTATTTTTTCGCTTCGGGCATCTGCTTGGAGAATGAAACATTCCACACACCTGCCTGCGAGCAGGTCGAAATCACATCAGCCATGCGCTGCCAGCTCATCTGGGCATCCCCTCGGATACGCACCGGCTGGTTCGGGTCAATGGCAATCTGGTTCTGCAGCATCTCCTTCAGCGACTTCAGCGTATGAAGCTCACGGTCAATGGTGATAACCAGGTCACCATCTTCCTCGCGGGCATTAATAATCATCTCGTTAATGGCGCGGGATGCATCCTCGGTGGACTTGGGAGCCGTAGGCACCTTCACCTTCAGGTCCTGCTCGTTGAGAATGAACTTCTGGGTCACCACGAAGAAAATCAGCAACAGGAACACCACATCCAGCATGGGTGCCAGCTGAAAGCCAATCGGCTCCGGGACCTTGGTATTAAACTTCATAACGGCTCAGCAATATGGGTTCCGGGCCCGGTATTAAAATTCCTCTTCCTCCAGCACTTCCTTGGCGGTACCGCGCTGGTAGGTGCTGCTCAGGCGGCGCTCACGGTCCATCTGCACAGCA
The DNA here is from genome assembly GCA_017628435.1 of Akkermansia sp. Classification (GTDB taxonomy): domain Bacteria; phylum Verrucomicrobiota; class Verrucomicrobiia; order Verrucomicrobiales; family Akkermansiaceae; genus Akkermansia. Next base: position 7,751 of record JAGBZE010000187.1, on the reverse strand, counting down.
ATTACGGAAAGAATGTGAGTCACTGCCACTTCCATATCGGCAATGCGCTTCTGGATGCGGCTGCGGAAGAACACATATGCAGCTGTGGCGGGAATGGCCAGCACCAGACCACCAGCGGTGGTGATCATGGCTTCTGCAATACCGTGAGCCATCTGCATCTGCTTCACACCCTCGAAATTGCCGGCAGCCATTTCCATGAAAGTCTTCATCATACCCACCACAGTACCCAGCAGACCAATCATGGGAGCAATGGAACCGATATCAGACAGCCAGTTAATCTGACGCGTAAGGATATTCGTCTGGCGGGCACCTTCGGCAGCAGCCACTTCGCGCACCTCGTCAATGTTGGCGCGGGGATTACGCTGCAGGAACATCACAATAACGTGTATGGTAAGGGCAAAGCTGGAGCCATCGCGCTCGCACATGCTCATCAGGCCAGCATAATCCTTGCGGCGGATGCAGGACTCCACAGACATCACCATGCGCGTAGGCAGCACGGCGGAGGCACGAGTCGTCCAGAGACAGACAAACATGACCATGAAAGCGATAATGGAAAGGAAAAGCAAGGGCCACATCAGGGGGCCACCCTTCTCAAAAAGCTCCATAAGTCCCCACCCCATGGACTTGAGGGGATCTGCTGTTGAAATAATTGCTGGCATGTTCACGCGGGCATTATATGCAAATCTGCCGTCAATTTCAAGTGAGATAGCTGTCTGTATTGCTTTTTTTCCATACTGGCGCAGGAAATAAAGGTTGCAATCGTGCGCTATGGAGCATAAAATAGATTCATGCAGGATACATCCCTTTTCCGAGCCTGGGCCGAGGTAGACACCACAGCTATGCGTCACAACCTGTCTGTGGTGCAGAGAGTACTGCCCACCCACAAGCAGATGGCCATCGTTAAGGCCGAAGCCTATGGACACGGCATCGAGGGCGTGGTAAAGGCGCTGGATGACTGCGATCTGGAGTTCTTCGGCGTGGCTACGCCGGCAGAAGCCACCCGCGTGCAGAATGCAGGCTGCAAGACCTGCCCGTTTATTCTGGGACCCTGTTTCCCGGCAGAGCGTGAAATGATTGTGCAGAACGAGTGGCGCGTCGCCCTCTCCAGCCTGGAGGAGGCGGAGCATTACAACTCCCTGGGCCAGCTTTATAACAAGAAAGTGCACCTGCACATCAATGTGGACACCGGCATGGGCCGCGCCGGCCTGCTGCCCCATACCCTGGGCGAAATGGGCGCCCGCCTGGCAGATTTTGAATACCTGGATATCGAGGGCGTATACTCCCACCTCTCCGCCGCAGCGGAGGATATCTCCTTCACGCACAGTCAGATTCGCAGTTACGAGGAGGCCGTGCAGGAGCTGAGCACCTATCTGAACATTCCCTACCGCCACCTCTGCAGCAGCTCCGCCGTATTCAACTACAAAGCCCCCTGCACCAACATGGTGCGCCTGGGCCGCATTCTGTACGGCTATTCACCCATGCCCTCGCCGCACAACCGCGAGCTGCGCAACACCCTCACCCTCTATAGCCGCGTCACCCTGCTGCGCACCCTGCCCAGCAACCACGGTGTCTCCTACAACCACACCTACATCACAAACGGTCCCACCCGCGTGGCCACCATCGGCCTGGGCTTTGGCGATGGCTACCTGCACTACCTTTCCAACACCGGCGCCCGCGTCTATCTCAACGGCGAATACTGCCCCGTGCTCGGCCGCATCACCATGGACCAGATTATGGTGGATGTCACCCACATGCAGCGCGTTCAGCCCGGCGATGTTGCAGAAATCATGGGCCCCAATGTCCCCTGGAGCGAACTCACCTCCCGCGCCAAAACCATCCCCAGCAACATCATTACCAGCATCAGTGGCCGCGTCCCGCGTGTTTATAAGAGCTGAGGCGAGCTCCTACCAGCTCGCCTTATCCCCATACGCAGTACGGGGAATTCGCACGCTGGCATTGCCAGCGTATTTCATGTGTGGCACTAGCTGCACTTTCATGCGCCCGACAGGGCGCATTTCGTACACGCAAAGCGTGTAATTCATTGAGGCCCGCAGGGCCGACAAGTTACCGCTGCATCAGCAGCGGTACTTCCAGTGCAGCAGTAACATCCCCAATTAGGCATCATTGGGCGAAATTAATGATTGCAAGGTTTTCATATTGCCCGTTGAATGCCGTATATATAACATTGAAGTAACGGCAGTACTGCTGCTGATGCAGCAGTAACCAGTCGCCGCTGGCTCGGCTCAATGAATTACACCCGGTTCCCGGGTGTATGAAATACCACCCCTTCTGGGTGGCATGAATTGCAGTCGCAGGCTCCTGCACGAAATACGCTGGCGTTGCCAGCATATGAAATTCTCCAACATAGAAAAAGGCACGCAAGTCAGACCTGCGTGCCTTTTTTGTAGAATTAACTTCCGTTCAGGAGTATTCCTTACAGAGCAGCCTTGATGATGGCGGCGAAGGAATCAGCCTTCAGAGCGGCGCCACCCACGAGGGCACCGTCGATATCGGGCTGGCTCATGAGCTCGGCAGCATTGTCGGGCTTCACAGAACCACCGTACTGGAGACGCACAGCCTCAGCAGCAGCGGCACCGAAGGCCTCGGCAACCACGCCACGGATGAAGGCGTGAGCAGCCTGGGCATCAGCGGAAGAAGCGGTCACACCGGTACCGATGGCCCACACGGGCTCGTAAGCGATAACCAGACCAGCAACCTCCTCGGCGGTCAGGCCCTCAAGACCTTCCACAACCTGGCTCTTCAGCACGGTCTCAAGCTCACCACCCTGGCGCTGCTCCAGCGTCTCACCGATGCAGTAAATCGGGCAGATACCGGCGGCAAGAGCCTTCTTAATCTTCTTGTTGATGTAAGCGTTGGTCTCGCCATGGTACTGGCGGCGCTCGCTGTGGCCAAGCACCACGTACTTGCAGCCCAGCTCGTTAAGCATATCGGTGGAAATTTCGCCGGTGAAAGCGCCGTTGTCGCGGTCGCTCACGTCCTGAGCGCCAACGCCCAGGCAGGTGCAACCGTTAAGGGTCTCCATAACAGCGGGAATCGTCACAAACGGGGGAACGATCACCTTGTCAACAGCCTTGCACTCGCAAGTAAGTTCATCCTTAAGGGCGGCGAGGAACTCCTTGGCTTCCTTCGGGCCCTTGTTCATCTTCCAGTTAGCGGCAATGATGGGGGTACGGGACATAGTAGTATAAATGTCTTGTTATGACGCAGTTCAGACTACCCCGAATCCCCCGCCAAGTCAAGCCTAAAATATGGCTGCGGCCTCTCGAAGCACAGGTCTTTCCTGTCTCGCCTCGGTCCGTAGGGCGTAGACGGGTGCCCCCGCAATAAAACCGCGCACCGGGAAACAATTCCCGGTGCACGAATTATCGTTGCGCGGCCCGAGTACCGTTTATCCTCTACGGCGGCGCATCGCAAGTGCAGCGAGTACCAGCAGGCTGAGGCTTGTTGTTGTAGGTTCGGGGACATGGACAACGAGCAAGGCACCTACATCAGCTTTGAAGTCAATGTAATAACTCTCATTCCCTGCCAGATTACTGAACACATCCCCCACCCACACGCGGCCGGAATCGCCCGATGTCACCACCTGTGGCAACACCAGGCTCTCAATTCCTGTGAACAAGGTCACGCTTTCCTCCCAGCCACGCATTTCATTCAGAATCGCCATCAGGTTCTCCCCCATCTCCACCTGGGCACCAAAGGTCAGAGCTCCATTCAAGGTAACCGCCCCGGCATCCAGGCTCATCATATCCAGCGTAGCACCATCCGCCAGGGTCAGGCTGGCATTCAGCGTGGAACTGCCCGCCACCAGGGCTGTACCCTGCACCGTCAATTCTGCGGCATCTGCCTCCAGAGTCTCGTGCAGACTCAGCGAAGCTGCCTTTTCCAATTTGAATAAACTATCGGCCAGCAGGTTCACATTACCGCGAATGGTGCTATTTCCCGCCACCTCCAATGCCGTGCCGACATTGAATTCCAAAGCGTAGCCCACATGGCTCAGCTCTGCATCCTTCACCAGCACGGTGGCTTCAGAACCTTCGTGAGCGGTAATACCATAGCCCTGGTAAATCGCGCCATCCTCCACACGAAGGCGACCGCCATAAAGATTAGTCATGGCATTCACCTCCGTGGTGCAGGAATTGAGAATCTCCTCCGCCGTGGCAGTGCGTCCGGCTCCTGCGTCCTCCAGCAATTCATTCAGGTGCTGCTCTGTGTACTTGCCGGTGAAGAGAATATCACCCTGCTGCTTGACGGTGATTGAGACTCCATCTTCATTCTGATAGGTATAATCGGCATTCATAGCCACCGTAGAACCGGAGCCAATAAACACTGAATCCCGGAACTCTATGCTCTTGTCCGCCTCCGCTGAAAACGATATCTCATCACCGTTATAGGCATAGACACTGCGTAGGCGATAGGTTCCGCTGTTCACCTCTGCATTTTTCTCGAAAAGTACGGAATCATTATTCTGAATGCTCAGGTTGCCATATGTGTAAACCGCACCTCCTAATACATCAAAATAAACAGAGCCGGATACAGTATTCCGACTGAACAATACATTGCCATTATTACTCAGAGTTATATGCCAACATCTTATTGCACCTCCATAGCCTGAAGCCATATTTCCCTTTACCACAACACTACCATTGTCAGACAGAACAATAGTATCTCCATTAACCGCACCACCCTCGAAGGAAGACTTATTCTCACTGAACTCTACGCTTCCGTTGTTATTCAACACTATCGTGCTTTCCATCTCCCCATAAATCGCTCCACCATACATAGCTTCATTCATGCTGAAAGTTACACATCCATTGTCGCTAAGTGTGATGCTATCACACTCATACCCAGCCCCATAAATCGCGCCACCATATGACGCTTTAGAAGATGAAGCCTTATTTTCAACAAAGGACACGTATGCATTATTTTTCAGTATGATAATCTTCCCACAAATCGCTCCACCTGCGGATTGAACCCATGTGAGGTAGGATGAAGGAAACGAAGAAACAGAATTTCTACATATATTCACACTACCATTATCGCTCAAAATGATAGTTCCTCCACATATAGCTCCCCCACTACAATAATTTCCTCCACTTATAGAACTTTTGTTTCCATTGAACTCTACACTCCCGTTGTTACTCAGCATTATCGTGCTGTCATCCCCCCCATAAATCGCGCCGCCAGAGGCAGAGTAGCCGGATGCCGTATTACCGCTGAACTCCACGCTCCCGTTGTTACTCAGCATGATGGTGCTAGACGAGAGCCCATAAATCGCGCCGCCATCAGATGCGATATTTCCATCAAACACCACGCTACCGTTGTTACTCAGCGTGATGGTGCTCTTCGAGGCCCCATAAATCGCGCCGCCAGAGGATGTGGAAGATATATTTTCAAAACTGACGCTTTCATAATACTGGTAATTGGCTCCTCCATCCTGGCGGGAGGTGATGGTTATCGCCTCCTTTACCTCTTCATTATGCCGCACGAGCTGGAGGGCTCCATCTGCGGTGAGCGCCAAGGAGGAGTCCTTCCAGAAGCCTGTACCGGGCTGGGTGGTATCGAAATAGTTGGAGATGGCATTATTCGAAGAGTCCAGAATCAGCTCATTACCATCGGAATCCACCAGACCGGAAACACCGGTAAGGAGAGTGTAAGTCTTGCCATCTCCGCTGCCGCAGCTGGAAAGCTGGAGCCAGCTACCGCCCTGCAGGGTGAGGGTGGAGTTATTCAGGCTGGTAGCGGAACCGCTGCCGGAAAAATCGATATTCAGCGTGGCTTCATCCCCCAGCACCAAGGCAGATTTCAATACGGAACCGTTGACCCCAAAAGCCAGGGTATCGCCTGCACCAATGCTCAGCGAATCGCCCATCTGCAGGGATCCACCCAGCAGTGCCAGCGTATCGAAATCCAGCAAGAAAGCACCTGGATCAATTACCACATCTGCCCCATTGACAATGCTTACCTGCACGGCCATGATATTCTCTCCCAGTGTTACAGAGGCCGAGCTCTCAAAGCTTACGTTATCTCCCTGAGTGAACGCGGCTGCCTCACCCGCCGCATTGGTAAACACCTTATTTTCAGCATTGGTATTCCAAGTGAGTGATGAGCTGCCTGATACTAGATTATGGGGATTGTCCGTCGACTCGCCCCAGGCATCACCACAGCCCAGAGAAAACGCAGTTACAACAGCCAAACAGGAGAAAATAGACTTGCGCAGGAAGAGAGGAAGATGAGGTTTCATAGAAAAGAAGAAATAGAAATGAGCTTATCCTGAGTCTACGCTTTCGGAATCCGTAGATTTTGATTAAGATGAGCAACACTGTAAATGATTTGCTTCATTGCTAACGAAACTTTTACCTCAGAGGTGGAACGATGTTCCGAGCTGCTGAATATTCTGTTTTCAGAATGGGCTTCATGCTTGACTTACGGATTCCGAATTCACGCTATGAAGACCTACACATTGAATGAAACAGATTGCGCCGCGCTGGCGGTATTGAGGAGTACGGGAGCCGATGTACTGGAGGCGGCGCTGGTGGCAAAAACAGCACTGGATGCCGGACGAGGTAGAACGAAACGAGCCATGAGGTGCATAGCTGCCGGGGCTGAGGCATTGCGGCAACAGGAACGGACAGTGACCTTTGAGAAGGCAGTGGAGGCAGCACTGGAGGCGCGGAAGGACAGGCGGACACGGACGGTGTACGACTTCCGGTATTTCACACGGAGGTTCATGAAGCGATGCCCGGGGTTAGCGAAGCGGCGGGTGCGGGCGATGACTCCGCAGGAGTGTGCGGGGTATATTGAGCAGGCATTTGATACGCCCCGGCAGCGGCAGAAGGCGCGGCTGATTCTGAGCGGAGTCTTCGGCACGGCGGTGAAGCGGGGCTGGTGCGATGCAAATCCCGTGGCGCGGGTGGAGGCGCCGCGGGTGGTGGAGAAGCAGGTACCGATTCTCTCGCCGCAGGAGATTGAGCAGATTACCACCACAGCTGAGGCCTACCAGGGCGGCAGCTGCGCAGCGGCGGTGGGGATGATGCTGTACGCCGGGATACGTCCGCACGAGGTGGCGCGGCTCACCTGGGCGCAGGTGGATTTGCAAGAACGGGCGATTTACATTCTGCCCCGCCACAGCAAGACGGGCGGTGCGCGGAGGGTGACGATTCACAAGCCACTGCTGCGGATTCTGCGAAAGAGAAAAGGAAAAGATAATGAGTTGATATGCCCGCCGAACTGGCTGCACCACTGGCGGGAGCTGCGCCGCGCGGCGGGGTGGGATTCCCTTGCCCACCGCTGGCCGCAGGATGCGCTGCGGCATACCTTTGCGAGCTATCACCTGAGCCATTTCCGCAGTTTTGCGGAGCTGCAGTTGGAGATAGGACACAGGGATGCTACGCTGCTGCGCACGCGCTATGTGGACCAACGAGGGGTCAGAAACGCGCAGCGTTTCTGGGGCCAGTCCGAACGTAGTGAGGATATCGTCGCGGCATGAGCCGCGATATCGTCCACGCGCAGCGTGGATTTCGTCGCCGCTTCTGCGGCGATTTCGTTAACCGTTTTACCGAAGGTGGAACACAACCCATGGATTGGGAAGAAAATATGCAACTACCGACAGGAAACGAAATCCGCTTCGCGGACGAAATCCTGCCCGTCGGGCAGGACGAAATCCCCGCCGTTGGCGGGGACGAAATCCGACCTTTGGTCGGACTGGGGCACAGGGATGCTACGCTGCTGCG
>JAGBZE010000186.1 GCA_017628435.1 Akkermansia sp. | reverse complement strand
TCACATGAAACGTAAGCCGGAAGTACTTGCACCCGCAGGAAACTGGGACTGCGCGCGCGCAGCCGTAGCCAACGGGGCCGATGCCATCTACTTCGGGCTGGATCAGTTCAACGCCCGCATGCGGGCAGATAATTTCACGCGGGAGGATTTAAACTCCCTCATGCCATTCCTGCACAGCCACGGAGTTCGTGGTTATGTGACAATGAATGTGCTTATCTTCCCTTCTGAATTCGAGCAGGCTGTGGCTTACCTGGATGCACTCGATGCCTCTGGCGTGGATGGAGTCATCGTGCAGGATATGGGACTTGCCGCTCTCATCTCCCAGCATCGGAAGGAAGGGCGCTGGCACCTGGAGCTCCACATCTCCACCCAGATGACAGTAAGCAGCCCGGAGGCTGTGCGTCTGGTAGATGAACTTTTTGACCCGCAGCAGATCGTGCTTTCTCGCGAACTCTCTCTGCGCGAAATTGAAGCCTGTGCCAAGGCCACCACTAAGCCCATTGAAGTATTCTGCCACGGCGCACTCTGCGTAGCATACTCCGGCCAGTGCCTGACCAGCGAAACACTGGGACAGCGCAGCGCCAACCGCGGCGAATGCGCCCAGGCCTGTCGCATGCCTTACAAACTGGAGGTTGATGGCCGCCTACGAGATCTGGGCGAGCGCCGCTATATATTCTCACCGCAGGATTTATGCGCACTTGACCGTGTGCCGCAGATGATTGACGCCGGGGTACACAGCTTCAAGATTGAAGGCCGGCTCAAAAGCCCGGAATACGTAGCAGCAACCACCCGCGCCTACCGCCACGCGGTGGACGCAGCCCTGGCAGGTGTGCCGGTCAAGGCAGAGCGCCGGTCCCGTGATCTCTACGCCATGCAGATGGCATTCTCGCGTGGTTTCTCCACCGGCTGGCTGGACGGCACTGACCACCCGATGCTCACCCATGGCCGATTCGGCAAGAAACGCGGCGCACTTGCAGGCCGCATTGTCCGCAGCGGTGAAGGTTGGGTAGAACTCGATACCCTGCCGGCCATGCCCATTTCACCGGGCGATGGCTTTGTGATTGATGCGGGCAAGGATCGCAATGAGGAACAGGGCGGCCGTATCTGGCGTGTTCAGGGCTCCCGTCTCTTCTTCCATGGTAAAGCATCCAGCATTGACTGGCGTTTCGTGCGCCCCGGCCAGTTACTCTGGAAAACGGCAGACCCGGCTCTGGATAAATACCTGCACAACTCCTGGTGCAACTTCGAGCGTAAAGCAGCCTCCACTCCTGGCCAGACTCTCGATATCCATTTCGAAGGGCGCATCGGTTCCCAACTCACCGCGACCTGCCGCGGCATTACCGTGGGCAGCGGGCAACCACTGGAGCCCGCGGAAAAACGCCCACTCACCCCGGAAAGCATCGAAACGCAGTTCTCCAGATTAGGCGGAACCGGATTCTCCCTAGGCAAATGTACTTACACCTTAGAGAAGAATCTAATTCTCCCGGTATCAATCCTTAACAAAATGCGGCGCGAACTCGTGGAGAAACTTCCGCAAGGTACAGCAACCACCCGTCAAGGCGTATGCTGGCAAGGGTGGACACACCCCTTCCCTCCCCTTCAGGCCGCGGGGAGTTACCAGCTCTCTGTTCTCTGCCGTGAAGTCGAGCAAGCCTACACTGCCGCAGCCGCCGGTGCAGAACGCATCTATTTGGATTTCAAGAATATCCGCCAATACGAAGAGGTGTCTAAAGACATTAAATCTAAACACCCTGATATTGAGCTCTGGATAGCCACCATGCGCATCATGAAGCCGCACGAGGCAGGCTATTTCAAATACATCACCGCCGCCGGTGCAGATGGTGTGTTGGTACGCAACCTGGGCGCTGCCTACTGGTTCCGCCTGAAGGGAATTCCGATGGTTGGAGATTTCTCCTTGAACACAGCCAACCCGGAAAGCGTTGCGCTGTGGAAACAGTTCGGCATGCAACGCAGCACTGTTTCCTATGATTTGAACGCAAGCCAACTGGCAGACCTGCTTTCCAGCGGCTGCGGCGGAGAACTGGAACTTACGCTGCACCAGCACATCCCCATGTTCCACACCGAGCACTGTGTCTTCTGCACATTCCTGAGCCAGGGGCACAGCTTCAAGGACTGCGGCCAACCTTGCGACCACCACAAAGTGCGTATCATGGATCGCGCCCACGCCATGCACTACTTGCGCAGCGACGAAGGCTGCCGCAATACCATGTTCAACGGTCAGGCGCAGTCTGCAGCCCGCTATGCAGAGTCACTCATCCGCTGCGGTCTGAACAAATTCCGTATTGAGCTGCTGGATGAAACGCCCGAGAAAACCAGAGAGCTGATAGAAAGCTATCGCGCACTGCTCCAAGGCCGTCTCAAGGCAGAAAAACTCATGCAGCAACTTAACTTGCTCGACCGCATCGGTGTAACCGAGATGAAATAAAACGCCCCGGCAGAGCCGGGGCGCTGATAAAGGTCGAAGCCTGCTTATTTCTGTTTCTTTTTCAACGGCACCGCATGGAACGGCTGCGGAGCCGTACCCGTGAAGCGCGGATTCATGGAGGCAATATTCTCATTACGGATTTCAAAGGAGAATTCACCGCCGCGGGCCACATCTGTTGCATCCAGAATGTGGTCAAACACGCATACCGGATGATTGCCCGGCGTTTCAGGCATTACAAAAAGGCCGATAGCCATCGTGGGGTGCGGCAATTTCTCATTCGTCTTAATAGTGTAGCTGATGGTGTTGCGGCCGCGTCTCAAGCCACCCGTGACCACGTCGGCACGGCGTTCATCCTCAAACCGGTGAACAGAAACACCATTAATCTTCATGTCAATACTGCGACCGGGAGCATCCACAAAAACCTTACCAATCAGCTGCGGACGCACACAAGCAGCCGGCACCGCCGGAGCCTCGCTATATGGGTGGAAACCATCCTGCTCCATCAGCACATTCAAATCCCCCTTGTGCAGGCGTTCCTTCACCCTGGGCAACTGCGACAGGTTAAACATGCGACTCTGGTCAAACTTCCACTTGCCGTCCTCATAGACAAACAGCAGCACAAAGGCGTTCTCGCTAGGCGTAGAATCCCCCAGCTGTACCCGCCCGATGTATGTGGCAGCCAGTGTGCGGTTCCCATTTCCAGTAATAGCCCCAATATAGGCAAACTTATCCAGGCTGGGCGGATCCGGCTGGCCGTGAAAGAAATCATAGGGAAAGTCTCCCTTCTGGGAAACAATGAGGTTACGAACCCTCATCTGGCGAGACCTGGTCGTTGCAGAGCGCCAGGCGGCCTCATCTTTGCGCACCATACCAATACGCCAGGTGCTGTATACCCGTTCGGCCGTGGCACGGGCAGCCTTCTGATCAGGCATGCCGAAGCGGGGCTGCGCAGTCGCATCCGCCGAAGCCGCCAGCACCGGCTGAGCGGAAACCACCAATACCCCCAAAAGACAAATCATTGAAAAAAATACGTTCATCGCTGATTAGAACCTACATCAAGCTTGCAATCCTGACAAGAAAATTGCATACTCAGCTGCGTATTATGACGCCTTTTTCACGCAACGCCAGAAGCGAAGGTGAAGCCCGTTACCGCAAGATGCTGGAGCAGGCTCCCTCCTTCATCTGGAAACGGTTTGCAGATGGCGTTTCGCTGCGCATGCACATGTTTGCCCCCAAGGGGCACCAGCCGGAGGCCTTTGCCCCGGCGGTCATGTTCTTCTGCGGCGGCATGTGGGCTCTGGAATACAGCACGGAGTTTGTCTCCTGGGCCATGCATCTTGCCCACCGCGGCATTGTCTGCCTGCTGCCGGAGTTCCGTACACACGCCCGCTACAATGTAAGCGCCCAGGACATCATCACCGATGGTCTGGATGCCTGGAAATGGCTGCATCACAATGCCGGCGGTCTCGGTATTGATGAATCCCGCATTACCCTGGCCGGCGCAGATGCAGGCGGCCTCATGGCGCTCAACTGCGCTATGCAACCCATGATTCAGGAAAAGAAGTGGTGGCAGTTCAACAAGGAGGACATTCTGCCGCTCCAACCGGCCAGTGTGGCAATTTTCCGCGGCGTAGTGGACACAGATGCCCCGGAAGCACGCCAGCTGAACATCCACGCCGAGGTGCAGAATCCAAACAGCGTGAACCCCTGCGCCTTGCTGCGCCGCAAGCTTCCGGCACTTTTTTGCGCGCACGGCATGCTGGATCCCCTGCTCGGCTTTGAAATGCGCCAGTGGTTCTGCGATGAATGGGAGCGCCTCGGGAACAAGGTGGAGCTCATCCTTTCTCCCACGGCGGATCACACCATCGCTCAATTCGATGTAAACCCGGCTACCTTCGAACAACTCCTCCTCAGCTGGGAGGATTTCATGGTGCGCGAGGCTATCTGGCCCGAGCCGGAGGTTGAAACTGACGCCCTGATGATTTAGCCCACCACTGAGCCCAGCACATCCCCCATGCGGGCAAAGGTCTCAGTGCAGTTAGCCGTATTCACCAGAATATCGTCTGCCAGCTTCACACGACCCGGTTCAAAGAAGGTCATGACCGTAGACCCGCCAAAACCGAAATAACCGTGCTCGGCACCTTTCTCCACAGCCTTACCGGGCTCATAGGTCTGGTAAATAGCACCCACGCCCGTGGCACCCACGGCCAGGCAAAGCACATCACCCACCTCATCAGTATGCAGCACGGTCAGCTCACGCTTATTCGTCCACAGCCAGGCCAGATTATGGCGCAGGCAGTAGGGAGAAACACTGGCCAGCGGACCAGGAATGCGCACAGCAGCCTCCGGCACACCCGCCACCGGGAAATGGAAACGGTGATAATCCACTGGACAGAGGCGGGATAACACCACCGTGCCGCGGGCATACTTCTCGGCCAGCTCAGTGCTCCCCAGCAGAGCAGGAAGATCAAATCGCTGATTCTTGACAAAAGCACTATTCATCTGCGAGGCATCCTGCCAGCCGCTGTGGCGGGCATCGGCAGGCAGAGCCACCTGCCCGGCAGCACAGAGCGGGCGGGCTCCCTCTGCCAGCTTGCGGTAGAAGAAGTCATTGAAACTGGAGTACTGGTTCACCGGGCGCTCATAGTCCTCCATCTTGATATTGTACTCCTCCACAAAGGCACGCAGCTTCTCTGGGTTGCCACTGCTGCGGGTATCCTTCATCCACCCCATCAGGCGCGAGAAAAAGGCACGCTTAATCAACAGATGCAAGCTGAGCTTTCCCAGCGGAGTGCCATACACCCACCGCAGTGCGGCCTCACCCAACACCTTCTCCTGCTCCATCTTCCCCGTATAGCGGTTGTAAAACGTTATGCCCTGTGTTTCCATACAAGGCCACTATACCATAGCCACAGCTCTAACACAAGCTCGGATTTCCGTGCAGCAAAAAGGGAACCATTCCATCATGGTTCCCCTGTTGCTGCAAAACTGCACTCCAGCCCAATCAGGGCATGGGCGGATTGAACATATCGCTCATATCGTTGAATCCCAATGGGCCACGGGACTGATTTCCCTTAGCTGATGCAGGGCTATAAGGCGAAGACAGCGCGTCATCATCCGCATCATCATCAAACATGCTGCGCACGCGTTCATTAAGCTCAGCCTCGGCAGCCACCACTTCACGCTTGGGGAACACGTTAATATTGCGAGCAGGGCGGGCACTTGTCTGCGTATGGTCAGCCATCATGCGCTCCAGCTCGTCATCATCACCGAACATATCCTCCACGCGCCCCATCAGGTCGGACTGATTAGTCTCTGCTGCTGAACCAAAGTTCATATCCAGATTGAATTCTCCCTGACGGGCAAATTTAGGCTCCGCAGGGGCTGCAGGAGTCGCCACCGGCGCAGGAATAGGCTCCCAGCTAGGCAAAGGCTCGGGATCAGGCACACAGCGAGGTTGAGCAGCCGGGACAGGCACTGCAACGGGAGATTCCGGAACAAACTCATCATCCGGCTCCAGCAACGGTGCGCCGGATTCCTCCTCTGCTGCATCTTCAGCCTCTGTAACGTAGGGCTCCTCTGTTTCCTCAATCTCCTCCTCAGCGGCGAGATCGCCAGCTTCATCAACCGGCTCGGCCTCCGGCTCCGCTTCTTCCTCTTCAGCAGGCTCTGCCATGATAGCAGCCTGCATCTCCCGATAATCCACTGAAGCAATAATGCTCACACGCATCTCCTCGCCCAGGCGGGGCTTCACTGCAGCACCGAAGAAGATATCCACATCTTCACCGGCCAGGCCTTCGCGCACGGTTTCCATAGCCACACGCAGCTCCGTAAGCGACATATTGCTGCCGCCGGCCACATGTACAATAACAGTGCGGGCATGCTTCAAGGCCCCATGATAGGCTACCAGGGGAGATTCCAGCGCAGCGCGGGCAGCATCCTCAGCCCTCTTAGGCCCATAGCCCTTGCCCGCGCCATAAATGCAGCGGGAATCATTGTTATCCAGCGCTGTCACGAGCTCATCCAGACCAATGTTGATGATACCCGGAGAGTTGGCCAGCAGAGGCACAGATGCCGTAGCCTGGGAAAGCAGCGCATTGGCCTCCTCAAACACAGCCTGCGCACCTGTACGACTACGGAAAAGGTCTTCCATGTAATCATTCTCAAAGCAGAATACAATGTCAGAAATAGCGGCAATTTCCTCCAGCGCCGCATCTGCCTGGCGGCGGCGCCGTGTGCCCTCAAACCCAAACGGCATCACCACAACTGACACCAGAAAAATACCGGCATCCTTAGCCTTGCGAGCCAAAACAGGAGCCACTCCGGAACCGGTACCGCCACCCAATCCCACCACCATGACCAACAGGCGGGAATCTCGCAGCAGCGCGTCCACCTGGCCGCCACTTTCCTCAATAGCCATGCGAGCAACCTCCGGATCACCACCAGAGCCCAGGCCATGGTTCAGGCCGGCTCCAAGTTGCACAAACTCCACATTGCCGCACTCGCGCCCCAGGCGCTCATCCAACGACATGATGCAGAGGCGGACATTCTCAGCGCTGGAGCCGCTGAAACGTTGCAGGATGCTGGCACCGGCACCGCCAAGACCGACGATGACAATGCCATCTTCTTTACGGGAAGTGGTCTGATAGGGAAGCATGATAGCTAGTATGGTTGGAAAGCAATTCAGCGGCCACCGATTCCGAGGAACTTCAGGAAACGAGACCAGGAACCACCGCGGCGCGGATTGAGCGCATCCTCATCATATCGCTGAGCGAAGCGGATAAGGCCGATAGCGGTGCAGTAACGGGGGTCAGCCAGGTAAGAATGGTTATGACCGGGTGGCAGCGGAGCAGGCTGATGCACCGGCATACCGCCGAAAATGTAACGGCAGAGTCCATCCAGCCCACGCATGAAGCTGGTGCCACCGCTCAGATAAATCCCCATGCCGGACTTCAGCATCTCGGAAGGGATGCGGTCGCGCACCTGCAGCAACATCGTTGCCAGGCTATTGCGGATGATGCGGTTGAGCTGACCGCGCTCGATGGAAACATCGTGCATACCAAGCTCGCTCTTATACTGAGCCAGGGAATGATCCTTAATGTCACCGAAAGCATTACCCTCGGTGCGCTTCAGCACCTCGGCAGCGGTAAGACTCACACGCTGCTCAGTAAGGCGTACAATTTCCTGGTTGATGTTGTTTCCACCCATGGGGATGCAGCCGGAAGCCACAACATCCCCCCCCTTGTAGCAAATAAAATCTGTAGTACCACCACCGATATCAATAAGCAGGGCTCCACTGTCCTTCTGCTGGCGCGTCAGTACCATCTGAGCTGTTGCAAGCGGAGCAAATACAAGATCCTCCACTTCCAGCGGCACCTGGCGCACACACAGCAGAGAATTCTGCAGGCGCGTGCGGATACCGTGCATAATGTGACAGTTCACATCCAGCGTACGGCCTGTAAGCCCCGTAGGGTGCCGGGTAGGTTCACCACCATCAATGGAGAAGCCTCCCAGCTCTCGGTTCACGCAGAAGCGATCCGTGGAAAGCTCCAGCTTCTCTGCTTTTTCCTTGGCGGCATCAGCATGCTCATCCTCGATGATATCCTCGTCATCACGCAGGCGGAAGGTGCCCACGTTAGTCTCACCCACAATGTGCTCACCAGTCACTGAGAGATAGACATTGAGAATATCCACATCGGCGTGGTCCTGAGCCAGCTGCCAGGCATCACACACACATTGGCGAGCCATGGAGGGATCCACAATCTCGCCCTTGCGAACACCGGCACTCTTTGCTTCGCCAATGCCGATAATGGTGGCAGTGGCATCAGGGCGGATCTCACCAACCACCATGCATGTCTTGGTGGTACCAATTTCCAGGCCTACGAGGATTTTGGATTGAGCCATAAATGAAATAGAAAAGTTTCTGGAATAATGCGGTAAATACTATTTCGAAAAAATATAACACATCGAGCGTCTGCATGCGCGCGAAATGCGCGTCATATTTCACTGCTGCTTCTGCAGCACCTGTTCACATGTCTCCGGCTGCGGCATGATAGCCGGACGCAGCGTCACAAAGTCCTTCGTGTATTCTTCCGACGGCACAAAGAGGAAGCCAGGTTCCCGATTCCGCACTTCATAGGACTCAGCCCGAAACAACGGCAGCACCTGATTCGTACTGGGATCATACCCCTGCTGACCAGTGTATTTCCCCTTAACGATATATTCCACATTCTGATCTGTCCCGAATGTGGCATTCGGCAGCGGTTCCTCCGGACCTCGGTCTGGCGTATGAACCAGAGATTCATCCATCATCACCAGCTTTGCTGTGCGCCAGCTCTGCCCGGGCTCACGCAGGTACCCCCAGAAGCGGCACAGCGGAATGTAGTAACGACGCCCCACAAAATACCCCCCCTTTTCCTCCTGGGCAATGGCTGTCTCACGCTCACGCAGTGCCTCACAATCAGACAGCAGAGTATTACACTGACTCAGCACCACACAAGCCAGCAAAGCTATGATAATTTTCTTATTCATGAATGTCATTGTTCTACCGCATAGAACAGCCCGGGTCAAGCCTAATCTACGCCCGTCAATCCCTGTCATTCCACCATTATTTGCTTGACTCACCATATCCACACACCTATACTCCGCGTGGGTGCGTTATAGCGAAACTAACGCCGCAGCCTTATGACTTTCCGGAGTGCGAACGGTTCATTCCCCTGAAAAGGAGGGCCGGCCGGGAGGAAACAAGGACGCGCACCGTATCACCCCTATACCAGATAACTTTTTCTCATATGCAAATTTTTAAGAAAATCGCCCGGCTTTTCTCGTACGATATCGGGATTGACCTGGGCACAGCAAATACCTTGGTCTACATTAAGGATCAGGGCATTGTGCTGCGCGAGCCTTCCGTTGTTGCCATGAAGGGCGACAAAGTGAAGGCCGTGGGCGAGGAAGCCAAACGCATGGTGGGGCGTACCCCCGGCAGCGTAGTGGCTATCCGCCCGCTCAAGGAAGGCGTTATCGCCGACTTCGAGGTGGCGCACAACATGCTGCGCTACTTTATCAAACGCGCCTGCCAGGGCCGCAGTCTCCGCGGGCCGCGTATCCTTATCGCTCACCCTTCCGGCATTACCGAGGTGGAGCGCCATGCCATCGAAGAATCCGCCTATGAAGCAGGCGCCATCAGGGTTCAACTCATTGAGGAACCCATGGCTGCTGCCATCGGCGTGGGACTTCCGGTGACAGAACCCGTTGGCAGCATGATTGTTGACATCGGCGGCGGCACTACGGAAGTAGCCATCATTTCCCTGTCCGGCATCGTTTACAGCCAATCCGAAAAGTGCGGCGGCGACGCCCTGGACGAAACCATCACCCGCCACATGCTGGCCGCTCACAACCTGCTGGTCGGCCCCCGCACGGCGGAAGAAATCAAGATCCGCGTAGGCTCTGCCCACCCGCTGCAGCAGGAGCTGCAGATGGAGGTGAAAGGCCGCGACCGCGGAACCGGTCTGCCCAAGACCGTTACCGTGCGCTCCGAAGAAATTCGCGAAGCGCTGCAGGATAAGCTCGATGTCATCGTGAGCGCTATCCGCCAGACCCTGGATCACTGCCCGCCTGAGCTGGCAAGTGACCTGTATGACCGCGGTATCACCGTGGCCGGCGGCGGCGCGTTGCTGCGTGGGCTCAGTGACCTGCTGCACGAGCAGACAGGCCTGCCCATCATGATTTCTGAAGACCCGCTGAGCGCTGTGGCAGAAGGCACAGGCAAGTATCTTCAGGAGAACGATGATGTGTTTGAAGAGGAGTAAGCCCGACCGCTGATAAAGACAACGGCCCGCTGCACCTCCTGCGTTTCATCCCCACCCCGGCCCGGCACCGCACCACATGCGGGGCCGCTGCACGGCTTGGCGAGATTCAAGGAGACCAGCACTCTCTCCCCATCTAAATCAGGTGAAAACTCCAACCTCAACCTAAAACTTTGTCTTTTATTTCTAAAATGATTAACACTGTTAAACACTTCCTCGGGTTCGGCCAGTGCAACCCGAGGGAGGGCACTACTATCGTCATCAACTCAGAAAGACTGGAGCGCCGCGTAGCCTTGCTTGAGGACGGCGTGCTGGAGGAATACAGCATTGAGCGTGAAGGCGAAGACAACATTGTGGGCGGCATCTTCAAGGGTCGCGTCAAGAACATCGAACCGGGTCTTAAGGCCATGTTCGTGGATATCGGTTACGAGAAGAACGCTTTCCTGCACTTCTGGGATGCCCTGCCCCTGGCTCTGGACTCCTCTCTGGAAGAGATTCAGCGCGAAGGGCGCCCCCGCAAGAAGCAGAAGAAGATTACCAGCAAGGATATCCCGGATATCTACCCCATCGGTTCCGAGATTATGGTGCAGGTGACCAAGGGGCCCATTTCTTCCAAGGGCCCGCGCGTTACCACCAATATCTCCCTGGCCGGCCGCTATATCGTGCTGATGCCCTTCACGGATCAGTTCGGTATTTCCCGCAAGATTGACGACCCGAAGGAACGCCAGCGCCTGCGCCAGATTGTGCAGAAGCTCAACGTGCCGGAAGGCATGGGTATCATCATGCGCACGGTGGCACAGGGCCAGCGTTTCCGCCATTTCGTGCGAGATCTCGCCATGCTGCTGACCCAGTGGCGCGAGGTGGAAGAGAAATTTGCCACCAACCCTGCCCCCATGTGCGTCTACCGTGAGCCCGACCTCATCGAGCGCACCGCCCGCGACTTCCTGACGGACAATGTGGACAATATCGTGTGCGATAACCTGGAGACCACCCAGCGCATGCAGGAGATTGCAGGCAAGATTTCCCGACGCTCCAAGCGCCATATCCAGTACCACCAGTACCGCCAGCCCATTTTCGAGGAACTGGGTATCGAGAAGCAGATTAACGAGGCTTTCCAGCGCCAGGTGCTGCTGCCCTGCGGCGGTTATCTGGTTATTGATGAAACGGAGGCCCTCATCGCCATTGATATCAACACCGGCCGCAACAAGGGTAACAAGGACCTGGACAAGACCATCCTTGAGACAAACCTGGAATCCGCCCGCGAAATTGCCCGCCAGCTGCGCCTGCGCAATATCGGCGGTCTCGTGGTGGTGGACTTCATCGATATGCGCCACCGCAAGGACCAGATGGCCGTATACAAGGCCATGAAGGATGCCCTGAAGCGCGATAAAGCCAAGACGCAGGTGATGCAGATTACCCCGATTGGCCTCATGGAAATGACCCGCCAGCGCATCAACGAATCGCTGCTGGACTACGTGAACGACCACTGCCCGTACTGCCACGGCCGCGGCCGTGTGAAGAGCGTCATGACCATGAGCGTGGAGATTCAGCGCCAGCTGAAGGCCACCATCATGCGCTACCGCGAGAATGTGGGCGATATGATTGTGGTGGTGAACAGCGATGTGCTCAGCCGCTTCAAAAATGAGGATGCCAAGCTCCTCATGGAGCTGGAACGCCAGTGCGCCGGCCGCCTCATCTTCCGAAGCGACCCCTCCATCCACCGAGAGGCTTTCGCCATCCTCAACCCGGCGAACAATAACAAGCCGCTCTTCCAGATAAACATGTAAGATTTCAACGGCGCGTTTCCCATCGGAAGCGCGCCGTTTTTTCTTGATTTAGCTCTAGCTTTCCGTTAGTATACAGGTACTATGAACAGACTTGCAGGTAAAACCGCTATTGTAACAGGTGCCGGCCGCGGCATCGGCCAGGCCATCGCCCGCAGCTATGCTGCCGAGGGCGCCAAGGTCATCCTCATTTCCCGCAACCCCGACTCCTGCGGCAGCGCAGCAGATGCCATCAACGCCGAATTCCCGGAAAGCTGCAAGGCCTTCCCCTGTGATGTAGCAGATGCCGCCGCTGTGGATGCCTGCATCAAGGAAATTCTGGCCGAGTACCCCGCCATTGATATTCTGGTGAACAACGCCGGCATCACCAAGGATGGCCTGCTCATGCGCATGAAGGAGAGCGACTGGGACGCCGTGCTCACCACCAATCTCAAGAGCGTGTTCCTCTTTGTGAAGGCTCTGCAGCGCACCCTCATGAAGAGCCCCGCAGGCCGCATTATCAACATTTCCTCCATCGTGGGCTTGACCGGCAACGTAGGTCAGAGCAATTACTCCGCCTCCAAGGCCGGTGTCATCGGCTTCACCAAGTCCATGGCCCAGGAAATCGCCAGCCGCAAGGTGACAGTAAACGCCATCGCCCCCGGCTTTATCTCCACCGATATGACCGATGCTATCCCTGAGAAAGCCCGTGAGGTCCTGCTCTCCCGCATTCCCCTGGCAGATCTCGGCAAGCCGGAGGACATCGCCCATGCAGCCACGTTCCTCGCTTCCGATGAAGCCCGCTACATCACCGGCCAAGTGCTCGTGGTAGACGGCGGCATGACGATGTAACCCATTTTCACCCTCGCAAAAAGCCCGGAGGCCATAGCTGTCCAAAATAGGTAAACATCCTAAAGTAGAGCGTACCTATATCAAAGGATAGCGAAAATCACCAGCTGTTTTTGGCAAATAGATCCCCCTGATGCAAATCAGGGGGCTTTGCATGTATACTTTTATACGGATTG
>JAGBZE010000185.1 GCA_017628435.1 Akkermansia sp. | reverse complement strand
GATGCCGTCAACGATGGGGCTGATCCACTCGTGCTCGGAGGAATACTTGTATTCTACGGGATTGCTCATGGTATGATGATTGGGGGATGGGGGTTACTTTTTAAGGAAGGGTTTCTTGACGATGATGGCGGGAACGGCCTTATTGCGAACAATGATGTTCACCTCGGTGCCGACCTTGCCCAGGGCGGTGGGAACATAGGCCATGCCGATGCCCTTGCCCAGAGAGGGAGAAAGAACGCCGCTGCAGAGCTCGCCCAGAGGCGTGCCGTCCGGCAGCTGCACTTCGTAGCCGTGGCGGGGAGGTGCGCCCTTGCCCGTGTATTCGATTGCCACCAGAGCGGTGGGGCGGCCCTCGGCCTTCTGGGCGCAGAGCACATCCACACCGATGAAGTCCTTGGTCAGGTCACAGCACCAGGAGAGACCGGCTTCCAGCGGGGTCTTCTCAGGGGAAAGGTCGCTGCCATTCAGAGAATAGCACATCTCGAGACGCAGACTGTCGCGGGCACCCAGACCGCAGGGCTTGGCGCCGCAGTCCATCACCTTCTCGAACCACTTGACGCCATTGGCAGCCGGGCAGAAGAATTCATAGCCGTTCTCGCCGGTGTAACCGGTGCGGCACACCACCACGGCATCGCCATCGCACTCAAACATGAGGATACCGTTGCGCACAGGCAGCTCCACGCCGGGGCAGAGCTTGGCGAACACCTCCTCACAAGCGGGGCCCTGCACTGCCAGGCCCACATAATCGGCACTCTTGTTCACCAGGGAAATACCCTCGGGCTTGTGGGCGGTAAGCCAGGCGTAGTCCTCGTCAATCATGGAGGCATTCACCACCACGAAGAAGTCATCCTTGGCCACCTGGTAAATGATAAGGTCATCAATAACGCCGCCCTTTTCATTGAGCATCATGGAGTACTGCCCCATGCCGTCCACCAGTTTGTTCAGATTGTTGGTGAACATGGAATTGAGCCACTCTGTGGCACCTTCCCCGCTCACGAGGAACTGGCCCATGTGGGAAATATCAAACACACCACAGGCGCTGCGCACGGTGTTGTGCTCATCAATAATACCTGTGTACTGCACAGGCATGTTCCACCCGGCGAAGGGTACCATCTTGGCTCCGAGGGCCACGTGCTTGTCGCACAGGGGCGTGCTCTTGATTGTATCGGCGTTCATTGCGGTGTGAATTGTACTCCCCGGGCACCATAAGTCAAGAAAGGAAACCGCCACCTGTTTCACTTTGTCAAATGCTGACACACTTACCCTGCTGATTGTGACATTTTTGCCAGATTGGGGATTTTTCTTGTAATTGTCATCCTGACATGATAGAGTCAGCGTAACTCTATATGGACACGACATACTACGTGATATACGGAATGCTTCTGCTGCTGTCAGTCTTTGGTCTGGTGGTTGGCGTAAGCAATGACGCATGTAACTTCCTGAACTCCTCCATCGGCAGCCGGGCCGGCACCTATACGGGCGCAGTAGCAGTGGCAGCCGTCGGCGTGCTTCTGGGTGCATCTTTCTCCAGCGGCATGATGGAGATTGCCCGCAACGGTGTTTTCATCCCGAGCATGTTCTCTTTCCATGAGGTAATGCTGCTCTTCCTGGCTGTAATGGTGGCCAACGTCATTCTGCTGGACGTCTTCAACACGCTGGGTCTGCCGACCTCTACCACAATGGCCCTCATCTTTGCCTTGCTGGGCTCCTCCCTGGGTATGGCTTACTTCAACCTCGGCGACGGCCCCGGCTCCCTGGCTGACTACATCAACACCGACAAGGTACTCTTCATGGTCGCCGGCATTTTCTGCTCCGTTGCCATAGCCTTCACGGTGGGCACCTTTGTGATGTGGCTGGCCCGTCTGCTCTACACTTTCCATTACCAACGCATGTACCGTATCATCGGTCCGGTATGGTGCGGTTTTGCCTTCACGGCCATCACCTACTTTGCCGTGTTCAAGGGTCTTAAGACCAGCCCGGTGATGAAGGGACCGTTCATGGATATGGTGGATGCCAACATCGGGCTCGCCATTCTGATTACCTTTGTAGCCTGGACCATCATCGCCGCGCTCCTGCAGTACGGCTTCAAGGTTAACACCCTGCGCCTCACCGTGCTGGCTGGCACCGGTGCCCTCGCCCTGGCCTTCGCCGGCAACGACCTGGTAAACTTCATCGGTGTGTTCATGGCCTCTCAGACCTCCATGGAACTGGCTGAAGCCCACCTGGCAGCAGGTGGCGACCTTGCTACCTTCAAGATGGGCGGCCTGGCCAATGTGCAGCAGCATGTGAACATGCTCTGGCTGGTAGCAGCTGGTCTGGTCATGGTCACAACGCTCTTCTTCTCCAAGAAAGCACGCAAGGTAACGGAAACCGAGCTCAAGCTCTCCTCCGCCAGCACCGGCAAGGAACGTTTCGGCTCCTGCAGCGCCGCCCGCACCATGGTGCGCTACACGCTCAACACCAAGCGATTCATCGAGCGCATAACCCCCATGCGTATTCAGAACTTCATCTCGAAGCGCTTTGCCCCGCTGGCCCCGGAGGAAGAAACCGGCGCCATCTACGACCTGGTGCGTGGTTCCGTGAACCTGACCGTGTCTGCCCTGCTCATCTCCATTGCCACGGAAATGAAGCTGCCGCTCTCCACCACCTATGTAACCTTCATGGTAGCCATGGGCTCCTCCCTGGCAGACCGCGCCTGGGGCCGCGACAGCGCCGTATACCGCATCACTGGCGTACTGACTGTTATCGGCGGCTGGCTTCTCACCGCCCTGGCCGCCAGTCTGGCAGCCTTCGTGGTGGCCATCGTCATGGCCTACGGCGGCTTCTGGGGCATGGTAACCATGTTGGTTATCGGCGGTGCCCTGCTCATCAAATCCACCTTCTTCACCAGCAGCACTAAGGAAGAAATCCGTCTCATCAACATGCACAGCGATGCCGCCGTCAAGGACTTCGGCAAAGCCGCCAGCGGGCGACTGGGCCGCATGGTAGGTATCTACAAGGCCATGGTGAAAGCCCTGCTTGAGGAAGACCGCGAGGCTCTGAAACGCCTGCGCAAGAAGAGCCGCACCCTGAAGCGAGACCTCGAGGTTCTGCGTGAAAACGAAGTTCTGCCAACCCTGCGTACCCTGCCCAAGGAGCTGGCAGACCGAGGCCAGCTGGTGTTCCGAATCACCGAAATCTCACTCAACACCTGTGAGCGCCTGCTCACCCTGGTAAAGGCCAGTTACAACCACATCGACAACAACCACCAGGGTCTCAGCAAGGAACAGGGCGCCGACCTGCTTGCTCTCACGGACAAGATCGGCCGTTTCTACCCGGATCTGACCGACATGCTTAAGGCCGGCAATTTTGAAGGCATCAACAGCCTGCTGGAAGAGCGTGAGCAGCTCAGCGAGGACTTTGCCGACTGCATTACCCGCCACCTGATGCACAGCACTGCAGACGAAAGCGGCATGCGCAACGGCATCCTCTACCTCACACTGCTCAACGAGACGCGCGCCATGATCAGCCACGCCTTCGCGCTCATTGAACGTGTCAAGGAAATCTACGAGGATTGATTCCTGCAGCATGTTTCTATCAGG
>JAGBZE010000184.1 GCA_017628435.1 Akkermansia sp. | reverse complement strand
TCAGTCCCGTAACCTCTAGCGGAGAGGGACTAAAGTCCCTCGCTCCGAATATAATTTTCGCTCATGGGGCCTTCACATGAACGAATACGCATCGATATCCAGTGTCAGGGTAACCCCCTCGCCGCAGTTCATGGCGGCAATCTCGCGGCTGCAGATATCGGCCATGATGCGGGAGCGGGGGGCCTTCAGGGTGCACTGGTAGCGGAACTGCCCATAGGCCTTGGCCAGCGGTGCGGGCAGCGGGTCGCTTATCTGCACCTGCGGGGGCAGGGCCTCCAGAAGTCGCTTATGCAGGGTTTCCATGGCCAGGGCGGCCACGTCTTCCTGCTCGCTGCGGGCGGTAATGACGGCCATGTGGCAGAATGGCGGGAAATTCATCTGCTGGCGCAGCTCCATTTCGGTTTCGGCAAAACCATCAGTATCATGCCGGCGGGCAAACTGAATAGCTGCGGCCTGGGGATTGAATGTCTGGACAATGACCTCGCCATCCAGATCACCGCGGCCGGCGCGGCCTGCCACCTGGGTGAGCAGCTGGAAGGTGCGTTCTGCTGCGCGCGGGTCGGGTATGTTCAGACCTAAATCCGCATTCAACACGCCTACTAGTGTTACGCCGGGGAAGTCGAGCCCCTTGGAAATCATCTGCGTGCCCAGCAGAATATCGGTTCTGTGGGCGCGGAAATCTGCCAGAATATCGCGCAGGGCGTTCTTACGTGTGGTGACATCGGCATCAACGCGTTGCAGCCTGGCCTGCGGGAAACAGCGGCGCAGCACGGCCTCTACCTTCTGGGTGCCGTAGCCCTCCAGCGCGATGTTGGCCGTGTGGCAATCCGGGCAGCGGCCGGGTACCATCTGGCGGTAGCCGCAGATGTGGCACACGAGCCGGTTCTCCGTGGCGTGGAAGGTCATGGGCAGGGCGCAGTGCTCGCAGTTGGCCACATAGCCGCATTCCGGGCATTGCAGGGCGCGGGCAAAGCCGCGGCGATTCAGCAGCAGAATCACCTGTTCGCCTTTGTTCAGGCGCTCATCAATGGCCATGCGCAGGCGCTCGGAGAGAATGCCGAGGTTTCGCTTGTCCTTGGGCTCGCTGCGCATGTCCAGCACGCGGGTGAGGGGCAGCCGCTGGCCGTCGGCTCGCTTATCCATGCGCAGCATGCTGTATTTATCCTGCTGCACATTGTAAAGGGATTCCAGCGAGGGCGTGGCGGAGCCCAGCACGATGGTGGCACCCTCCAGCCTGGCGCGCAGCACGGCGAGGTCTCGCCCATGGTAACGCGGGCTGTTTTCCTGCTTGTAGGAGGAATCATGCTCTTCGTCCACAATGATGAGCCCGAGATTCTGCACCGGGGCAAAGACTGCCGAGCGGGGGCCGATGGCGATGCGGGCTTTGCCGCGGTGTATGGCGTGCCATTCGTCAAATCGCTCGCCATCGCTCATGGCGCTGTGCAGAATAGCCACGCTGCCGGGTTCCTGGGCAAAGCGCCCCTTGAAGCGGGCCATGGTCTGCGGTGTGAGCGAGATTTCCGGCACCAGAATGAGCACGCCTTTGCCCTGGGACATGGCGCGCTGCGCAGCCTGAAGGTAGACCTCCGTTTTGCCGGAACCGGTTACCCCTTGCAGCAGCAGCGGCTTTGTGTCGCCTGCATCATACGCTGCATTGATGGCTGCCAGGGCGGCGGCCTGTTCCGGGTTCAGCTCCAGCGGCTGGGTGGGGGCAAATTGCTCGTTCCCTGCGGGGTCGCGGTGTACCTGTTCCTCCTCAATGCGCACATAGCCGGCCTTTTCCAGCGCACGGCATGGAGCCAGCGAGGCAGAGCCGCCTAAATCTGCCAGCGGCTCGCGTTTCTCGGCGCTGGCATGCAGGTAGCGCAGAATTGTGGCCTGGCGCGGGGCTCGGCGGTTAATCTTGTTCAGGGTGTCGTCATCCGGCCAGTCCTGGAGCACCACCACCTTGCGGGTCTTTTCCTCGTGCCGCTCCTGGCGCACAGGCTCCGGCACAATGCAGCGTATCATCTGCTCCACGGGCACAGCGTAGTAGCGCGCAGCCCATTCGGCCAGGTCCATGAGAGCAGGGGAGATGACAGGCTCCTCATTCACCAGCCGCTTCAGCGGACGTAGCCGGTGCGCCCATTCCGGATCCGGCTGCACCAGTGCCAGCACAGTGCCGGTGGTGCCCCGGGCTCGCAGCGGCACTTCCACGCGGCTGCCGCGCGTCACCCCGCTCATGTGCTCGGGTATGGCGTAATCCAGCACCATGTCATTGAGCCCGTCCACCAGCACTCGGGCGGCGGGGGGAAATGCAGGCATGTCTGCAAAAAGCTCCTGCATGGAGGGGATAGGCAAAAATCAGGCCTCTGCTTCTTCCCGGGAAAGAATGTGCACCACCACCTTGGTGCCGGCTTTTTCACCGGCGGCCTTAGCCAGGGAACGGATGGCGGATGCTGTCATGCCATTACGACCAATCACGCGGGCTACGTCCTCCTGCTCCAGTACCAGACGGAAACGCAGCATATCCCCAGCCGGTGTGGCGGCAACTCGCAGCTCTGCATTCTCCGGGTGGCGAATGAGGGGCGATACGGCTGCGAGCAGATACTTACCTATGGATTCTGTGAGCTGGTGCATACGACTCCTACTTTACAGAATGCTCTTAACGCTGTCAAGATGCCAATGCTTCATGCGTCACAGTTTAATGAACACGCGCTTGTTGTACAGGAAGCTGCAGAAACACCACGGCAGCAAAAGCGAAACGAATCTCTGTATACCCAGCGATATATGATGTGCCGCGGGGGAAACCATGTTGCCATTCTAGCAGCATATTTCTGCCATATGCCGATGTGCGCCAATGGATACACTGTCCCATATTTTATCTTGACATCGCGTATTCATTCATACATAATGATATTGCAACGTTATGAAACTGAAGAAATTGACACTTTGCATTGGTGCTGCGGCCGTTATTGCCGGAACGGCGGTTGTGGTGTGGCCGGCATCTGAGAACACCGCCGGAGAATCGGTTGCTGCTGTTGAGCAGGAGGAGAACTGGGTCGTCCAGCCCATGGTGATTACACCGGAGGAGCAGGCTGAAGCCCAGAAAAAGCTCGCTGCCAGAGGCCCTGTGGATTTTCCGGTTAACGATATGTTGGACGCTGTCTTAAATGGAGATAAAGAACTGGTTAAACTGCATATTCAGGCCGGAACAAAGCTTGTGTACAGGGGGTTATATGAGAATATCGTGCACTATGCTGTGAGTAGTAAAGATATAGAAATGACGAAGCTTGTGCTTTCTATTCCCGGTATTCGTCTGCATGTTCATGCGGCTGATATTGGTGAGCCTATTCTGCTGGCGGCAGCGGAAAATAATAAAAAGGCTATCAAGTTAATCCTGAATCACCCCGACTGGAAATGCCCGAGTGCCCAGCTGCATGCCATCCTTACCAATGATGCTGCTGCTCTCAAGGCTATTATTGAAAAAGGAGAGTTTAAGCCCGCCGGGGCGGAGCTCTCGGCGAGCGAGATGGCTGCTGCGCTTGGGCATAAGGAATGCCTGGAATTGATTGTCGAGGCAGTGAAGGGAAATGAAGATTTCGGTATCAATGAATATGGCAGCCATGGTCCTGCTATCGCGCTGGCCGTGAGACATGGTCACGTTGATTGCGTGAAGCTTCTTATCGCTGTTCCGGGAATAAACCTTAATTGCGAGAGTTTCTGGGATGCTGAGGCAGGAAAGCACATCACGCCGCTGCAATACGCTATCAGCCAAGGCAAAACAGAAGTAGCAGAGATTCTGCGGGCTGCAGGAGCTGAATAATTAACTGTTCAATGACTTATTCCTCCCGCCTCAAGTTCCTGAGGCGGGAGTTTTTTTTGACCTGTGAATTATCTTTTTAGAAAAATTCCAAAATAAGATTGAACAAAACAGTAAGTTAGTGTATCCTAACCGTAACAACCAATAATTGCATATTATGTTAGTAGGAAAACAAGCACCCGTATTCAAGGCAACCGCAGTGGTAGATGGCGAAATCGTGAATGACTTCTCGCTTCAGGATTATATCGGGCAGAAGTATGTAGTTTTCTTCTTCTACCCGAAGGATTTCACCTTTGTATGCCCGACCGAGCTTCTGGGCTTCCAGGCAGCGCTGCCGGAGTTTGCGCGACGCAACACCGTGGTGGTGGGTTGTTCCACCGATACCGAGTACAGCCACTGGGCCTGGTGCCAGAAGGAGCAGAGCGACGGCGGTATCAAGGGCGTGAGCTATCCGCTGGTGGCCGATACCAATAAGACCATTGCCGATGCTTTCGATGTACTTGCCGGTGAGCGATATGTTGACGGACACGGCAAGCTGCAGGTCATTGGCGAGCTGGTTGCCTACCGAGGCCTCTTCCTTATCGATAAGCAGGGCATCGTGCGCCACCAGCTGGTGAACGATATGCCGCTGGGGCGTTCCATCGACGAGGCTATCCGCATCGTGGATGCGTTGCAGCATTTCGAGCAATATGGCGAGGTCTGCCCGCTGGGCTGGCATCCCGGCCAGGAGGCCATGAAGCCCACTCACGAAGGCGTGGCCGAGTACCTGGGTAAGGCGGTAACGAAGTCGTAAGGTATTTATAAACGGGCACCTCTAAAACTCGAAATGACGATTTGTAGGAATGCAGATTTCAGAACGCAGAATCAGTAGTTAGTGCGCAGCCTGGCGGCCGCGCAAAGAAATGAAAATTACCTGAGATTTCTCAGGTAATTTTGTTTACAGGTGCGGCAACCGCCGCACACAAACTCACAATTCTGCATTCTGACTTCTGAAATCTGCATTCGTCAAACTGCAGTTTGTGGGTTTACAACAGTTCGCAAATCTGAAAAAGAGAGCCGCACCTGATGGGGTGCGGCTCTTGAAGTTTCTGGGAGCGATGATTTACTTCACCGTCACACCTTCCATCACGATGACCTCCATGGGCTCCAGCGTGATGCTGATTTCGGTATCAACATTCAGCTTGCGGTTCATGATGCCCTTCAGTACGCGCTGGTCGGCGAAGGAGCTCTTCAGGATGACAGAGCCAACCACACCGGGGGGCACGTCCAGAATCTGGCGCAGGGTGGATTTAAGAGTCTTGGGCTTGTCGGAGGAATTGCGCAGCGCAAGCGTGCACTTCTCCGGGTTCCAGGAAGCCCAGCCGTAGATATCGCCTTCCTTGGTGTTCTTGTTCCAGGGATTACCGCCTACCCAGTGCGTGTCTGCAAGCACATCGGCATTGCGGCGCACCCAGGCAATGCAGCCGGCCAGCTCATCCCAGAGCTTACCATCCTCCTGAGCCATGAGGTCGGCATCCACATAAATTTCCTGCAGACCGGAACCGCAGGCGAAGGCCGTGCGCATTTCCTTGACGCAGTTGGCGGGGTCCTTGCTCATCACGCGGGGCGGGCCGTTCTTCGTGATGATGGTGCCGTGGGTCATGAGCGCATTGATGGGGAAGAGCGGGGCGCCTTCCACAAATACCTCATGCACCAGACGGTCGCGGTAGGTAATCCACTTGTCGCGGTCATCACCCACGTTGCCCATCTGGTCGAAGTCGTTCTCCTGGCGCCAGATGGAATCGGCATACATGAACCAGAACGGACTGGCCCAGGTACCCACCGTGGTGTTGATGTAGATGTCCGGGCGAGCCTCGCGCAGGGCGGTGAGCACACGCAGAATGCCTTCGGCGTCCTCCAGAGCACCCGGGCCCTTGGCGTGGAACTTGGTGGAAATGCCGTCGAACTTGAAGTAGCGCATGTCATAGTTATTGATCATGTACTTGCAGCGATCCACGAAGGCATTGAAGTACTCCGGATTGGAAAGCTCGAAGTTGGCAATGCGGTTGTTCGGGTGAGTCTGGTTCCAGTGCTTGATGCGCATGCTCTTGCTGGTGCCGTAGCCACCCACCGGGCCAAGCCAGGTGCCCATGCCGCAGCCCATGCTGGTGGCAACCTCGTTCAGCTTGGAGAAACCATTCGGGAACCCGATGTGGAAGTCCCACAGGCTGTTGAAGTCATCCCAGCCGTCATCGAGAACATAGGCATCAAGCTTGGTGTTGCGTTTCTCGAAGAGCTCCTTCTTCCAGGTGTTGAGGATATCAAGGGACATCTTCTCGCTGGTGCGCTTGGCGGGGTCCTCATAGTCATGCAGAGTGATGCCTACTTCGTACCAGTCATTGTAGTGCACCATGGTGCGGTAGGGAACGGGCTTTTCGCTCTCAATGTAAGAAAGGAAGGAGCGGCGCTGCTGGCCGGGAGTGAACAGACCGATGACGGAGCTTACCTTCCAGGGGGATTCCTTGGTCAGGTTGGCCTTGCGCACCCAGGTGCCGCGCACCATGTCCTCGGGAATGGGGTCGGTGTCAACCTCCGGATTGCCGGTGGCGAGGGAGAGGGAGATACGGCCGGAGCTGGTGACGGGTTCTGTCTTTTTCTGTACCCAGTAGCGCAGGTTGTAGGTGCCCGCCACGGGAACAATCACGCGGTAGGTGGAGTCGCTGGAATTGTGGCCGGTGAAGCCGGAGTGGATATCCTCAGAAACCACCTGGCCGGAGGTGGTCACCAGCTGCACGCCTACAATGTTGAGGCGGTTGTTGCCGCTCTCATACTTGAAGTCAATGGCGCATTCGCCGGGTTCCTCAAACTTGACCGGGCCTTCTGCGGCTACCAGGTGCTTTACTGCCGGCCCGTTCTTCTCGTCATACTGGTTGCCGTACACTGGGTGGAAGCTCTCCGGTACTGCAAAGACACTGCCGAACATACCGGGCGTCCAGCTCTGGGCTGACCAGGTATCCTCCTGGGTGGCACCGTGCTTGCCCACAGTCATCACAGACATCGGCGTTTCCAGACCCATGAACATGGAATCCGTCACAGCCACGGTGCCGTGGGTCGTGTTGCCGGAAATGGAAGGGATGCCGCCTTCCTCGGTGGGAATCACCTGCAGGGGGGTGATGCTGGCAAAGGGAACGGGCGCATCCGTGGCCTTCAGCGTGAATTCCTGGCGCAGGTAGTGTGAACCCTCACGCAGAATGGCCTTCCACTCAATGCTGAATGAATTGTCCGGGGCGGTGAAGGTGGCCGATACGGCACTGCCGGAAAGCTTTTCGGACTGGCGCAGGGCATTGGGATTCGGGGAAAGAGACTGAACCTGCAGCTTGGAGGACTTCATGTTCACCTGCTGCCCGTTGGCCAGGGTAAGGGAGAACACGTTGCCGCCGCTCTGCAGAAGCTGGGTGCCGTCTGCTGCCTTCAGCCCGCCGAATACCACGCTGCCGTCCTTGTATTCAAAGGTGGCGGAAAGCGTGCTGTTTTCCAGGGTGCAGGTAATCTGGCCTGCTTCGTTTTCTACGGCAGTTGCCTTGGGAGTGTCGGCCTTCTTGCCTTCGTTGCAGCTGGTAAGGCTGGTTCCCATGCCTGTGGCAAGAAGAACTGCCAGTAGTGATTTCAGAAAGATATTATTACGCATAACTTAAATAATCGGATCGCCAATCAGGCTACACTCTAGCATAGTGAAACCCGCATGGCAAGCGGAAAGTTGGGGAAAAGGTCGGGCTTCACATGTGTTCCAAAGTTTTCGAGAAATTGTGATTTGAAGGCGAGCGCAGCGAGCGGAAAAATGAGCCCGCAGGGCGGAACTTTTCTTAGCGCGGGGCGTACCTGTGAGGGCGTAGCAAGCGAGCGAAGCGAGACGCGAAGCCCCAAGCCCCGGGATAAACAGATAAAGATATCAGAACCCCGAGCGAAGCGAGCAATCGTGTGTTTTGTCATACTAAAACGCGAGATTTTGAAGGTTGCAGTTCCCCTCACACCGGAATCATAAATTCAGGTGGCTTTCTATCAAGGGTGTGATTTTCATTCAGCCAGC
>JAGBZE010000183.1 GCA_017628435.1 Akkermansia sp. | reverse complement strand
TGACCGCACGAAAGACCCGACACAGATGAAAGAAATCGGGCTTTCACTCATTGCCAAAATTCCGGTGATGGCGGCCTATTACTACCGCATTTGCCAGGGGCTCGATTTGCCGCCCATCCGCACGGATTTGGGTGAGGCCGCGCACTTCCTGTGGCTGCTTAAGGGCACTGAGCCCGATGAGCAAGAGGCCCATATTCTTGACGTAGCCTACATTTTGCATGCCGACCACGGCATGAATGCCTCCACCTTCTCCTCACGTGTAACGGCATCTACGCTTTCTGACATGTACTCATGCATTACCGCAGCCATCGGCACCCTCAAGGGGCCGTTGCACGGTGGCGCCAATGAGGCCGTTATCGAGATGCTCAAGGAAATCGGCGAAGAGGAGAATGTGGAGGAATACATCAACCGCAAGCTGGCCAACAAGGAAAAGATTTTCGGCATCGGCCACCGCGTATATCGTACGCTGGATCCCCGCGCCCCGCTTCTGCGCCGCATTGCTATCCGTCTCACCCAGACCATCGGTGAGCCGAAGTGGATTCGCATGAGTGACCGCATCGCCAAAATTATGCGCTCCCGTAAGAATCTGAACGCCAACGTGGACTTCTACTCCGCCACGGTGTACTACAGCCTGGGTATTCCGACCCGCATGTTCACCACGCTGTTCGCCATTGCCCGTGTGGCCGGCTGGGTTGCCCAGATTCTGGAGCAGCTGGAGGACAATACGTTGTACCGCCCGCTGGCTGCTTACAAGGGACCGGATGACCCCTTGCTGGTACCCATGCTCGATATGCGCTGATAAGCTTCACAAAAATCCCCGCTTCCCTTCAGGAGGCGGGGATTTTTTACAACTCTACAGGAGCAATGTCCAACTCGTCACACAGTTCCAGTCCCAGGATAGATGCGCAGAATCTGCAGTGATTCTCATAAAGAGCGTTCTGTCCATGCGAGAGGTCGCTATTTATCCTGGAACCCTGCCCAATAGGGGAAGATAGTTCCATGAGAGCAAAAAGAGCTTCTGCATGCTGGCGCCAGGATTGCTCAGCCTCAGCAAAGAGCTGCCGCAAAACACCAAAGGAATCCGGAGCATGCTTCAATCCCCGCACCGTTGCGACACCAGCATCTATCAGCTCATTGTAAAGCCGAAGGATTTGCGCACATTCATTCCTGCCGGACTCCCGGGCAAGAAGCATATCCAGCAATTCAGGCATTGTTTCATCTCCCATGATGTAGGAGCCAGGAGGCAAGTCCTTTCCCAATTCAAGGTGCGCATCCATGCCAAGCAATAATCTGTCGGCATGCTGTCTGAGAATATCAAGCTCATCCCGGCACACCTGGTGAAGAATTGCCAATTTCCCCTCCAATGCCGTTTTCTGTTCCTCATCGTTCATATGAGGCACAGCCAGTGACAAATCAACCTGCAGGAAATGGATATATGCTCTGCAGGCTTGTTTCATACACAGCCTGCTCTCCTGAAGGCTCCTTCTGACATCTTCACGCACTGCAGCATCTTCCTCGCCAATACTGAAGCAGGACTTATAGAGAGCATCTACATAAGCATCTGTCGCCTCAGCGGCCTCCACCGACAACGCCACACGCACCGCCGGCGGTGACGCATCCACGCCAGTATCTCCGCATGCAACCATTCCCATGGCCAGAGCATAGAGAACGCAATATCTCATAGAAGAACGAGGAAGCATTACTCAGCAGTACCAATCTCAGGCATAGGCTCAGGCTCCACATACTGCAGATGAGGAGTAATCACGAAGGCAAGATACTGTTCATGCGTTGAGAACAAAGGAAAACGCAGCAGTTGAGCCTCGGCAGATGCTGGTTTATCGGCAGTCTGCTCTGCGGAGTCATAAGCCGCCACCACTGCCTCCACGTAAATCTTCCAGGCTTCCTCAGCCTCGGCGAACAGACGTTTCGTCTGCTCCTGCACAGCAGCGAAATGGGACTGTTCCACCGCGCCGGGCAGCGGCACACCAGACACAAGGGAAGCCCCTCGCTCCGTACCGAAACATTCCATCACCTGCTCCGCACAAAGGCGCAGATACCCCTGCCAGAGCCGGGTGGCACGCCCCGCAGCAGCAGCTCGAGCCTCGTCGGTATGCTCTGTTTCATGAGCCAGCTCATGCACCATCAGTGGAGCCACGGGCGTATTCAGCAGCTCGAGCTCAGATTCACCGCCCTGAAGGTCGACGGTTCCCTCCTCGGCCTCTTCACTACCCTGAGTATGAGGCTTTGCAGCTTGTTCATCCTCTGTTTCCTCCATCTCAATACCCCAGGGCCCAGCGAACAGTACACTCTGAAAATCCTGCCGGTATTCGCGGCGCAATTCATTACAGAAATGCTGTTTACAGTCCTTGACAGTATCAGCATCCTGAGAACAGGCCACCATACCCAGCTGAGCCATCACAAAACGCAGCTGCGCTTCATAGCTCCTCTGCGCAGCAGACAGGGCGGCCTGGGCAGCCGCGCGGGTGCGTTTCTTTTCCTCTGCATCACCATCCGGGGCCTGCTCCCACAAATTCAACACCGCGGTCAGCTCATCCTGTATTTCCTTCCAGAACGCCTTATCCTCCTCGGAAAAACCGGTAAATCCGGCACGGGCAGCCTCCAGCCGTCGTTTACAGGCGGTGCGTTCCGCTGCCACCGCCTTCTTCTCCGCCGCAGAGCGCGCGGTGCGGGCACGGGCATCCAGATAGCGGTCAAATTCAGCCATACGGTCGGCATAGAACTGATTCACGGCATTATCCTGCCCTCGGCTCACGGAAACCAGAGCAAACAACATAAGCATGTGAAACATTCTGCGCATGTCCCCAGTCTACCATACCACCATGGCATAGCAAGGAAAAAGCCTGTACTTCTGCTGAAACTGTGGCATACGCGGCAGTATGCAACACTTCACCCTTTTCCGGCAGCAGGACATGTGCTAAAGTGTGCCATCAACACGTTATGGACACCCCCAAGAACTACTACATTCCTACCGTCATCGAGAAGACCAGCCAGGGCGAGCGCGCCTATGACATCTACTCCCGCCTGTTGCTCGACCGAGTCATCTTCATTGGCACGGAAATCGATGACACTGTGGCCAATTCGGTGATTGCCCAGCTTCTCTTCCTGCAAATGACTGACCCGAAGAAGGATATCCACATCTACATCAACTCTCCCGGTGGTTCCGTAACCGCAGGTCTGGCTATTTACGATACCATGCAGTTCGTCTCCTGCGATATCAACACCTACTGCATCGGCATTGCGGCCAGCATGGCCTCTGTGCTGCTGGCTGCCGGCACCAAGGGCAAGCGTTTCTGCCTGCCGAACTCCCATGTGATGATTCACCAGGTGCGCGGCGGTGCCCAGGGCACGGCTGCTGATGTGGAGCGCACCATCAAGTTCATGTTCAGCCTGGATAAGCGCCTCACCGGCATCCTTTCCCAGCACACTGGCAAGGATTTCGACACCGTGAAGCAGGACCAGGATCGCGATAACTACATGACCGCAGAGGAATCACTCGCCTATGGTCTGGTTGACCGCATTCTGGAGCACACGCCCACGCAGAAGAAGTAACCCACGCTCCCCATGGCTAACAAGACCAAGATTTGCTCCATCTGCGGAGGAGAGGAGAATGATGGGCGCCCCATGCTCTCGCTGGATGGCACTCACATCTGCTTTCAATGCGTGGAGGGCATGACCTACCACATGTTCCGCTCCGAAATGGGCGATGTGGCGGCAGACCGTATTCTGGCGCTCATCAAGGGCACGCACCCGGAAATCGTGCCGCAGGAGAAGACGGATGACTCCCCCGTGCTGGAGGTGCAGACCATCAACCAGGATGAACTGCCCACCCCGGAGCAGATGCACAAGATGCTCGATGCCTACGTCATCGGCCAGGAGCGAGCCAAGCGCACCCTCTGCGTAGCCGTTTATAACCACTACCTGCGCCTGCGCCAGCCCAAGACGGATGACGGAGTGGAAATCGAGAAGAGCAACATTCTCATGGCCGGCTCCACCGGCAGCGGCAAGACCCTGCTGGCCAAAACCCTGGCTAAGATTCTGGACGTTCCCTTCTGCATTGTGGACGCCACCACGCTGACGGAGGCCGGCTACGTGGGCGAGGACGTGGAAAACATTGTACTGCGTCTCCTCCAGGCCGCCGATATGAACGTGGCTAAGGCTGAGCGCGGCATCATCTACGTGGACGAAATCGACAAGATTGGCCGCAAGACCCAGAATGTGAGCATCACCCGCGACGTATCCGGCGAGGGCGTGCAGCAGGCACTGCTCAAGATTGTGGAAGGCACGGAGTGCAACATTCCTCCCAAGGGTGGCCGCAAGCACCCCAATGAGCAGTATATCCGCGTGAATACGGAGAACATTCTCTTCATCTGCGGTGGTGCCTTTGTGGGGCTGGAGGGTATCATCCGCAAGCGCATTGGTTCCTCTGCCATGGGCTTTGCCGCTGTGGAGGAAGACCGCGATGCCAAGGAATACACCGAGGAGGAGATTCTTGCCAAGGCCATGCCGGAGGACTTCTTCATGTTCGGCATGATTCCCGAGCTCATGGGACGTCTGCCCATCTTCACCCCGCTGACCACCCTCACGGAAGACCAGCTCATGCACCTGCTCACTGAGCCGAAGAACGCCCTGGTGAAGCAGTATACCAAGCTCATGGCCATGAACAACGCCAAGCTCAAGGTGGAGGAGGAAGCCCTGCGCGCCATGGCTAAGCAGGCCATCGAACGCGGCACCGGCGCCCGAGCCCTGCGTGGTATTTTTGAGAACCTGATGCTGGATGTCATGTACAAGGTGCCCAGCGATAAGACCATTGATACCGTGACCATTACGGAGGATGTGGTGCTGGGCAAGTCCGAACCCAGGATTAAGCGCCGAAAGGCAACAAGCAAGAAGTAACATGCTGGTACTGGGAATCGAATCGAGCTGTGATGAAACCGCCGTGGCCCTCATCGAGGACACCGGCAGCGGGCAGCCGCAGCTGCTCAGTTCCGTCATTTCCACGCAGATTCCCCTGCACCGCATGTACGGCGGCGTGATTCCCGAGCTCGCCTCGCGCAATCACTCCGCCAACCTGCCCGCCGTGCTGCAGGAGGCTCTGGAGAAAGCAGGCCGCAGCATTCACCAGGTGGATGTCTTTGCCAGCACAGCCGGACCCGGTCTTGTGGCTGCCCTGCTGGTGGGCAACACCGCAGCCAAGGCTCTGGCTCTGGCTGCCCGCAGGCCTTTTGTAGCGGTCAACCACCTGGAGGGGCACATGCTTTCCCCCTTCATCACCCACCCGGCGGGGCTTATTCCCCACCTGAGCCTGGTGGTAAGCGGTGGTCACAGCCTCATCATTGATGTTCAGGGTGCAGGAAACTACACCCTGC
The DNA here is from genome assembly GCA_017628435.1 of Akkermansia sp. Taxonomy (GTDB): domain Bacteria; phylum Verrucomicrobiota; class Verrucomicrobiia; order Verrucomicrobiales; family Akkermansiaceae; genus Akkermansia. The sequence continues at coordinate 5,287 of JAGBZE010000183.1, read as the reverse complement.
TGGGCCGCTCCCGCGATGATGCCGCCGGCGAGGCCTTCGACAAGGTGGCCAAGATGCTTGACCTGCCCTACCCCGGCGGCCCGGAAATCGACAAACTGGCCGAAAAAGGTGACCCGGAGCGCTTCAAGCTGCCCCGCCCGATGATGCATGAGGACCACCTGGACTTCTCCTTCTCCGGGTTGAAGACCGCTGTGCTCTACACTCTGCCCAAGCTGGTGCCCAGCGGCAACCCACACGATCTGGATGAGCAGACTATGAGTGACCTCTGTGCCGGAGTTCGCCAGGCCATCATCGATGTGCTACTGCACAAGGCCATGAAGGCCATGCGCAAGACCGGCCACAAGGTGCTGGCTGTTTCCGGCGGCGTTTCCTGCAACACCGGCCTGCGGCGTCAGCTTCAGGAGACCTGCAACCGACGCCGCATCGAGCTCATCCTGCCCCCGAACAGTCTCACTACCGACAACGCCGCCATGATTGCCTTTGCCGGCATGCTCCGCGCCAAGGCCGGCGATTTCTCCCCCCTCGACACCCCGGTCGACCCGAATCTGAAGCTCGCAGGAGTGCAATTAAGAAAATAAGCATTAAGGATTAGGGATTAAGGACTAATTTTTCTCCAATGGTGAACTACAAAAGTGAGCGGTATGATGAGTTGCGAGACCGGACAAAAGCATTCGGTCTGCGAGCAATCCGTTTATTTCAAAGCCTTCCCTTGCAAGCCGATGCCCAGATAATCGGCAAACAGCTTATCCGATGCGCTACTTCAGTTGCAGCAAACTATCGCGCAGCGTGCCTTGCCAAAAGCGACCGAGACCTCCTCAACAAGCTCAAAATTTGCCAGGAAGGGGCGGATGAAAGCACGCTCTGGATGGAATATTTAATCGAAGCCAACATTGTTCAAACTGGCAAACTAGAAGCGTTAATCGACGAATCCAGGCAATTAACAGCAATCATGACGGCGTCAACTCTCACGATAATCAGAAGAATGCGAGGGGCCAAACACCAATCCTTAATCCCTAATCCTTAATCCTTCAAAATGGGTTTACGAGAAAAACTGGATGAAATCCTGCCGGCTCTGCTTCCCGAGAATGCGGAATCCGCAATTAAGGGCAAAGAATTGATTGCGCGTGTGCGCGAGGTGTTGGGCGACGAGTACTCCGACCACTCGCTGCGCTCGCAGTTTTCGTTCATGGTGCTGGATGCAGATTCCTGCCTGGCACGTGTGGAAAATGGCCAGGGCTATTATCTGCGGACAGAAGGAGATGAACCGAATCTCCAGAATGTCTTTGGCGGTAATGCTGAAGGTGAGACCGCTCTGCACAAGGCCATGGCACTGGCCGTGCGCTTGTATGATACCGCCGGACAGGGTGTATTCGTCTACCCGGTAGAAGAGGACGAAAGCTGGGGCCACCCGGATTTGGTGGCCGTGCAGTGGCCCGCCGGCGCCTGGGATGAGGAGGGTGCCTATATCATGGAAGGTGATGCGGAAGAGCTTTCCTTCCGCGCTATATGCGTGGGATTTGCAGAGGATGAGGACAGCTGCCGGCAGGCATTCTTCCGCGCTCTGGCCTGTGGTCAGTGGGCGCAGGAGTGCGAGCTTCTACTGCTGCCTGGTGCTGCCAATGAGGATGAACTCACCGACCTGGCTACCCGCTTTGGCGTGGGCATCCGCTGTCTGGATGCCGATGAAGAAGCCTTGGCTGAAATGCCCCGCGCGGATGAGATTTTCCGCCTGAGCACCGATGAGGCCCGCACTCTACTGGCCAGTCTGCCGCAGACCACCCTGGCTCGTCCGCGCCACCGCGCGCTTTCCTCCCGCGCCGCCGCCGCCATGCCGGACACCGCCGTTGTGCTCCAGTGGGCTCGTGGCTGCACCTCCCGTGGGCGAGTGGAATCCTTTGAACATCGAGTAGCTGTTAATTGATATGCTCAGGCAATTCATTTGTAAACTGGTGGGTAAACGCGCCAGCAGGCTTCTGCTGGTACTGGGGCTTCTGCTCACAGCCTTTTCGTTGTACAAGCTGGTGCGCACGGCCATGTATGTGCATGAATGTGTGATAGTCACCGCCACGGTGACTGATGTGGTACAAAAGCCGTTTGAATCCACAGGAGAAGCCTTGGAAAACGGCATCCTGGCGCTGGGGGGCAGTCCTTCCTATTCACCCATTGTGCGCTACACCGTACCGGGCGGACTGGTTATCGACCGCATGATGACGGATGCCGATAATACGGACTACACCGTAGGCCAACAGGTGGAGGTCGTCACCCCTGCCCTCGATCCCAGCAGGGCTCACATCAACAAGTGGAACTTTATCTGGGGCTGGCAGTGCATGCAGCTGGGCACCGGTCTGGTGCTGACGCTGCTGGGCTTCGCCCTCAAGGAGCGCCAACCCAAACCGCAGAACCAGAGACAGCCCCGCAAGGCCGCTGGGAAAAAGCAGAAATCTGCCGGCTCCGCGCCGCGCAAGCAGACCACCCGCAAGAAAAAGCAAGGCTGAGCCCCACGGCCATGGCGCAGGTGTTGTCCAGAATCCCGGTGCAGAATATCCAGCGCGGTGAGCGACTGGTATATGATGCCATGGCAAAACTCCCGGAAAACTGGGTGGTTTTCCACAGTTGCAAGGAGGATTACCGGGAGGATAACCGTTATGTGCATTACGAAGCTGATTTCGTGGTGCTGATCCCGGAACGCGGCATTGTGGTCATCGAGGTAAAGGACTGGCCGCAGATTCGTATTCAGAACGGGCGTTGGCAAAGCCGCCGAAACAGCGGAGACACATGGCAGAGCCATGCCCACGCCCCCCTGGAGCAGGCCAACATCGCCCTGCAGAAACTGATGCGCAGCCTGGCCCACTGCGCCTGCCTGCCCCAGGCCCCGAGCCGCTGGCCGGAGCACCGCCACCTGGCTATTCTCACCCAGGGAGAACCGGATGCCGAAAACGCGCATAACCTGCCCTTTGGCTCGCTCTACCTCTGTGGGGCCAATACCCTGCAACAGCTGCAGCAGAGCATTGAGAATCTTTTCATTCTGAACCAGCCGGAGCGGATGTCCGCCCACCGGGTAGGCAAGATAAAGGAGGCACTGGCACCCAGCGTGCTTTTCCACATGAGCCTGCAGAATTATCTGCAGGAAATGGATGCCACCACGGCGCCCATTCTGAATCTGCTGCCCGCACTCTACGAAAGCACCGGTGGCATCCGCGTGGAGGGCTGCGCCGGAACCGGCAAAACGGTCATGGCCTGTGCCGAAGCCGCTCGCCAGGCCGCAGAATTGCCACGCGATGGGAAGCACCGCATCCTGATGCTGTGTTTCAACCATGCTATGGCACACGAGCTGCGGCAGCATCCGTTACTTGCCGAGCAAGCTGATATTCTGTTGGTAAGCACCTTCCACGATTTCTGCATCGAGCACATCCTTCTGCCGCAGCAGCTGGGGCATCTGGTTAACTACGATGCCCAGGGCGACCGGCTGCCGGAGGCAACGCTGCAGCACCTGCTCACCCTGCCCGGACTGCCGCAGTTTGATTCCATTTTCGTGGACGAGGCACAGGATTTCCGGGATATCTGGTGGCAGATTATCCGCGCCCTGCTCCGCCCGGACGGTAAGCTCTATGCCTTTGCCGACAAGCACCAGGATTTATATGCCCGCTACCACCAGATGCCGGAACTGCCCACCCGAGTGCGACTGAACGCCAACCTGCGCAATGCCCGCCAGATTGCCGGATACAGCCGCGCCATGCTGCCCGAAACAGAGCAGGATATGACAATTCTGCCCATGACCGGCGCTGGCATCCACCTCTCCGCTCCCGCAGACTCTCCGCAGGAACGCGCCACAGAAGTGCAGCGCATCATCCACCAGCTGATGAATGAAAAAAACGGCGCGGTGACCAGCGATATTGTGGTGCTTTCGCCCTGGCGCAGCACACATCCGCGCTGCTCGCTCTCCCTGGTTCCTGAGCTTGCGGTGGCACCGGCGGATGAATCGCCCGCCGAGGCAGCAGAGCGCCGGGCAGCATGTCGCCACCCGAAATCAACGCAGATTTTCTCTTCCACCATCAAATCCTTCAAAGGCCAGGAAGCCGCCTACATCATCCTCACCGATATCATCGGGCTGGGAGAAAGCCGCGGCTTCGATCTGAAAGAACTGTACACGGCCTGCACCCGCGCCCGCTACGGGCTTTATATCATACCAACATCCAGCGGCAAGCCGCTGGTCGATTCCTTCTTTTCTGTTTCATGACCAGAACAGCCATTCTTCTCTGCACAGCACTCTGCCTGCTCAGCTCCTGCAAATACATGAAATCCGGGCCCTACAAGGGATACCGCATCACCGACGATGAAGCAATTCCTGCCAGCAAGGTAGGCGGAGCACCCTACAAGAAGCAGATATGAGAAAACTTCTTCTTATCATCCTTGTTCTATCCCTGCTTCCCTGTGCACTGGCAGCGGAAGCGCAGCGCGTGCTCATCATCGGCAACAGCTACACTTTCTACAACAGCCTGCCCGAAATGCTCGAAGCATTGAGCAAAAAGACAGCCAGCCCCTTGGTCGTTCACTCCTACACAGCCGGGGCCATGAGCCTGCATGGCTTCCTGACCATGCCGGAGCATGCAAAAGCCCAGCAACTGCTGAAAAGCGGCGAGTACGACTGGGTCATCCTGCAGGATCAGAGCCAGACACCAGCCTACAAGCCGGAGGAGACCCTATTCTCCATACAGCAATGGAGCAACATCGCCCGCAAAAATAAGACCAAGGTTCTGCTTTTCCTCACCTGGGCGCACGCCACCCGCCAGGGCAGAGATATGCAGCCGATACAGGACATGCAGGAACGCACCAGCACCACCTATTGTCAGGCTGCGCTGAATAACAAAGTCCGAGTAGCCCCTGTAGGCGAAGCATGGGTCTCATGGTATCGGAAAAAACCGGGGACATCACTGCACAGTGACGATTGCTCCCACCCGAACCCCATGGGCTCTTACCTGGCAGCCTGTGTACTGCATGCATCCATCACAGGCAAGGCACTTAAAGGCGTGCCCGGCACGCTGAAAGCTGGGGGAAGAACGCTCGTCAACATCCCCGCAGCCACCGCCCGGGAACTCCAGAAAACGGCCAATGCCACACTAAAGACTTTCACTCCTGACTCCTACCTCGAAAAACAGCAGAAAAAAGCCGCTGCACGGCCTTCTGCCAATGATATCAAACAGGCACTGCGGTGTAATATGAATATCAAGGAACTCATGAAACTGACAGGTAAGCCGGTTATGATTACCAACCACTCTGGCAGAAGAAC
>JAGBZE010000182.1 GCA_017628435.1 Akkermansia sp. | reverse complement strand
GTGAAGTAATATTATAGTGAGTTCAGGCCATGCTGCGGATGCGGGCACGCTCGAAATCAGCCGGGCAGATGGTTACGTTCACCTTGTCGCCGGGGTTGATGACCTCCAGCAGGTGAGCTTCTTTGCTCTGCACGAAAGCAACAGTACCCTTGCCGTTGGGGAGGGTTGCGTGGTAGGCCGTGGGGGCAAATCGTTCGCGGATCGTGCAGATGCAGTCGATGTATTGGGACGGATATTGGCTGTTCATATCAGAAAAGGGATTGAAGCAGAGAACCGGCTGCATCAGCGGCATCCTTGATGGGGGAAGATGGAATCGGATTGTCTGCAGGTGATTGCTCCTCTGTTGGTTTAGATTTCTGTTTCAGCAGAAGGTTAAGCAGTTCGGATGCGGATGCCTTGGGAATATCCTTGATGAGTGAGGTAAGGCTGTTCCCGATAAGGGTAGAAACCCGTATGCTCAGATCTTCCTTTGGTTCATCGATGGTTCCGCTGAGATTCATGTTGAGCCAGAGGTAGTTGGAGTCATCGCCGCTGGCTGTGAATAACTTGTCGGTCAGTTCCTCCTGAGGGAGAGCCATTGCCATGACTATGCTTCTGGGTAGTCCGATGGTGAGGGTGCCTCCCAGACTTCGGTCTGTTCCGATGAGGACATGTCCTCTCACTAGCATAGAACCATCGCGGGCGCAGATGTTAATCTTATCGAATAACCAGGCGTTTTTGATGTTTTCGGATGCGTAGGGGAAAAGAATCTGGCAGTCGGCCTTTTCCAGTTCGATGCTGCGGTAGGGATAGGTGTTGCCTACGGGAAGCTGGGAGAGGAAGGGCAGCCCTTCCAGCGTGCCGTTCTGCAGGGAGAATGCCCCGGTGCCGGTCACGGTTTTGCCTCCTCTGCCAGTCAGAGTGAGTCGTCCGTATAAATCGCCGGTGGCGCGCTTTTTCCAGTCCTCATTCAGGAGACGGTGCACATTCCCTTTGTTGACCTGCATATCAATGTTCCACAGTGACTTCTTTGTGTCGTAATGTGCCTTGACTCGCATTTCGCCGGGGGTGAGCAGAACGCGGCATTCCGTGATATCTGCGGATTGACCGTGGTACACCATGGTGGCGGATTTGATGCTGCTGTCGCGCAGGAAGTGGAACGGGGTGTGGAGACGGGCGTTTTCGGCGTTAATCTGCCACGCATTTGTACCAATGCGTGGTGCAGGAGTTGCGGTCACATTAGCACCGAGCAGTTGATAGGGTCTGCCATTGTGCATGATGTGTAAATCCGCGTCCTTGCATTCGAAAAGATCCAGCTGAATGTCCTTAATGGTGGATTGTGGCGAACTGACGGCTGTTTTGTCTGCCTGCTTCTTCGATTTCTTCTTGTTGTTTTTCTTTGTGGGGGAAGGGGCGTTAGTTGAGTCGGGTGAACCTGTCGAAATGGCCAGATTAGCCTCCTCGATGCTCAGTTTGCGGAGGTGAAGCCGGCGGCTGAATAATGCGGCACGATTAATTTCGGCGCTAGTGCGGCCTGCTCGAGCTTCCTGGATGTTGTGTACATTGCTCAGGGCCGCTCCCTCAATAGAGATGCGGCTGCCATTGATGGACAGGTTGCTGTTGAGGCTCAGGGTTGCTGCATTGAGCGCTTTGCGGGCGTTGTCGCTCATGCGTTGCCGGAAGCTGTCGCCCTGCAGGTAGGACATGAGCTGGGAATAACCAACAATGAGCAGAAGGATAAGGCTGAGAAGTACGATGCCTGCAGTGATGCAGACTCGGCGAAGCCTTGCGTTCATGGTGCTTCTGCTGTGTGCTGAAAATAATTTCCCTTTGCTCTTTCTTGCCATATGTCGGCATTTTTATAACAGGCAGCTTCGGGTTTTTCAAGCGTTTAATTAAATCCCGCCGGAGAAACATGCGGATTGAGGTAAAAAGTACTGCAGCGCCCTAAAATTTGTGTTGACTATCCTACCTAAATTTGCTTGAATACTCATCGGAATCATTTAACCATATTTGCATATGAAATTCACCGCTCTCATCGTTTCCGTTGCCTGCGCCATTGGTTTCAGCTCCTGCTGCTGCCAGACTCAGCCTATGCCTAAGCTTCGCGCTATGCCCAAGAATCTTGTGCCCGAGGAACAGCCTGGTCAGCCCGGTCAGCCTGGTCTGTCCGGCCAGCCCGGCTCTGTGGCTGAGCAGCCTGTGAAGGTGCTTGGTTCCTCCGGTAAGTAATTTCCATTGACCATTTTCTTCACCGCCGCCGGAGTTTTCATGCTTCGGCGGTAATTTTTTTTCTAACTATTATGAGAATTGACAGATTGATTTCAATGTACGCCGGGTGGTTTTTAGCAGCAATGCTCGGCATGGGGGCTGCTGAAGGTGCTGTGGAATCTTGCGCGACGGTGCCGTGTGCAGCTGGCGGCACGAAGGTGTGCGAGCCTGCGACTGCAGAGCGGAAGGTTGCCCGCAACGTGATATTGATGATAGGGGACGGAATGGGCTCTGAACAGGTCTGGGCCGCGTGGCTGTACAACGGCAGTAAGTTGAATATTACCACCCTTCCTGTTACCGGAATGTCTATAACGACATCCGCCTCTCATGGTATTACTGATTCTGCTGCCGGGGGTACTGCTATCGCCTGTGGTTGCAAGGCTATCAATGGGCAATTGGGCTTGGATGCTAAGGGTAATGCTGTGGAATCTCTGGCTGCCCGTATGCGGAAAGCTGGTAAGGCTACGGGTATAGTGGTGACTAAATCTGTAACGGATGCGACACCTGCCGCTTTCTACGCTCATGTGAAGAGCCGTAAAGACACCCCTGCCATAGCCAGGGCGCTGCTGAATGCCGGATTTGATGTGGTTGCCGGTGGCGGCTCTGCTGATTTCAGCGCTGAGCAGCGTGCAGAACTGGAGAAGAAGACGCGTATGCTGGAATTGGCCGCTGCAGGCGAATGCGAGCCGGCTTCCCGGCGCGGTGACTGGATGCCGCAGCAAGTGGAGAAGGCTCTCCGTGTGCTGGAGAAGGATAAGGATGGTTTCTTCCTGATGGTTGAGGGCTCCAGGATTGATATGGAGGCTCATGTACATCACCTGAAGGAGATGATAATGGAAACTCTGGATTTTGACCGTGCCGTGGGAGTGGTGCTGGAGTGGATGAAGAATCATCCGGATACTCTGCTGGTAGTGACGGCGGATCACCAGACCGGTGGCCTGAGTATTACGAATGCAAATCGCGAAACCGGTATGGTGAAGGGAGAGTATACGACTTTTCAGCATAGCGGGGTGGCTGTTCCTGTGTATGCTGCAGGCGTGGGCGCAGAACGCTTCACCGGTGTGCGGGAAAATACGGCGCTGGCGCCGGAAATCTACCAGGCTGCAGGCATGGCATTGTGACTGTACGTCTGAAAAACAGATTTTTTTCAAGAAAAAGTGCGGAATTTGCAATTCGTTCTTGCTATGTGGAGAGAATTTGATTAAATAGAGGAGTCAATTCTGCATATTTTAACTATGAAATCCATGATTACTCGTATCAGTGTCCGTGCGCTGTCTCTGCTGACTGCCGCAATGATTACTCTCCCCGGTATGGTGTTCGCTCAGGAGGAGGCTGAGGCTGCTGCCAAGCAGACCAACATGCTCCAGAAGGGGGTGATTGACGGTGGGTGGACCATGATTCCCCTTGTGGTTCTGATCTTCATCACCATCATGCTGGTAGTATACTGCGCCATGCAGCTGAACAAGAAGCACTTTGCCCCCGCCGCCCTGCGTGATGAGCTCGTAGCTCTCATGGGTGAGTGCCGCGTGCAGTCCGCTATTAAGCTTGCCACGGAAAGCCCCACTTACCTGGGCCGCCTGGTAGCCTATGCTCTGCCGAATGTGGACGCTAACCGCCCTGAGGATCTGGGCAAGGATGCTGTGTCTGACGCTGTGGCAGACTTCACCGCCAACGAACGCCCCGCTCTGATGCGTTTAGTAGACCTGCTTGCTCTTTCCGGTTCCACTGCTCCGACCATCGGTCTGTTCGGTACGATTCAGGGTATGGTGGAAGCCTTCGCCGTGCTGGCTGAGACCGGCCAGGCTGACCCGACCACGCTGGCAGGCTCCATCTCCGTGGCACTTCTTACCACCTTCTGGGGTCTGATTATCTCCCTTAT
>JAGBZE010000181.1 GCA_017628435.1 Akkermansia sp. | reverse complement strand
CTGCAGCCAGACCTCCACCACCAATCTGAAGATACACACGGTCAAACGGGCCTTCTCCACTCATCACCACCTCGTCCGCCAGCGTACCCTGGCCACCCATAGTGAACACGTGGTCGTAGGGGTGCACAAAGGTAAGGCCGTTCGAATCAGCAAACTCATGGGCAGCGTGGGAAGCAGCATCGTAGGAATCGCCCACGAGCACAATCTCAACATTCTCACCACCATGCATGCGCACGGCATTTTGCTTTACCACCGGTGTGGAACGAGGCATGAAAATGTGAGCCTTGCAGCCCAGTCGTTTAGCAGCCAGAGCAACGCCCTGTCCGTGGTTGCCGGCAGATGCTGCCACAACCCCATTCGCACGCTGCTCAGGAGTCAGCTTTGCCATGCAGTTGTAGGCACCGCGCCATTTGTAAGCCTTAATCGGCCCCAGGTCTTCACGCTTGGCAAATACAGTTGCGCCCACCTCGGGAAGACAGATTTCCTGCATCGGAGTGGGAGAGCCGACAGCATACACGCGCTGACGAGCCTGCAGGATTTCATCGAAAAGCTTATTTTTGAGTGTACTCATGGCCTTATGCGCGTTATTGTACACTAACGAACCTTACCGATGCAAGAACGGAATGTGTAATCCCGCAGGATTATCCTTGCGCCATTTCGTCAAATCTGGTAACCTCGGGGCCGCTATCTCCCCTACCTCATGGCAGAAAAATTCGACATCAACAGCCTCAATGCCGCTCAGAAGCAGGCGGTACAGACACTGCATGGCCCGGTGCTTATCCTGGCCGGCGCAGGTACAGGCAAAACCCGTACCGTCACATGCCGTATTGCCAACATGATTGATAAAGGGGTGAATCCGCGCGGTATTCTCGCCCTCACCTTTACCAACAAGGCTGCCAATGAAATGGCCGACCGCGTGGCCGGGCTTGTAGACCGAAAATCTGCGCGAGCCATGACGGTGTGTACCTTCCATTCGCTCTGCGTGCGCATTCTGCGCCAGGATATCGGCAAACTGGGCTACAAAGAGAACTTTTCCATCTATACCGGCAGTGACCAGAGCGGTCTGCTCAAACGTCTCATCATGGAATACGGTGCCCGCCGCGAGAAACTGGAGCCTGCCCAGGTGCTGGCAGAAATGTCGCGCGTGCGCAACAACGGTCTGGATGTGGAGAATATTGAGGATACCCTCATTGCCGCTGTGGCCAAAGCATACATGCGTGAGCTGAAAGCTCAGAACGCCGTAGACTTTGATGACCTGCTCATTCTCACTGAGCGTCTGCTGCGCTGCTATCCTACGATTCACGAAAAGTGGAACAAACGCTTCACCTACATCACCGTGGACGAGTTCCAGGACACCAATTCGCTGCAGATGAGTCTGCTGCGCCAGCTGGTGGGGCCGGAGCATAATGTGTGCGTGGTGGGTGACGACGACCAGTCCATCTACGGCTGGCGAGGGGCCCAGATTTCCAATATTCTGGACTTCGAGAGCTTCTTCCCGAACCCGACCGTCATCAAGCTGGAGGAAAACTACCGCTGCACCCGACAGGTGCTGGATTGCGCCAATGCTCTCATCAAGCACAACGCCGGCCGCCGGGAAAAGACGCTGCGCACCAACAAGAATGGAGAATTCCCCGTACGACTCATGGCCATGCCCGGCTCTCAGGAGGAAGCCGAATTCATTGCAGATGAGATTGAGCAGTTCCGCGCCCGCCAGAGTCTGCAGTGGGAGGCCTTTGCCATCCTTTTCCGAGCCAACGCCCAGAGCCGGGCGCTGGAAATGGCCCTGCGCGAACGCCATATCCCCTACCGCATGATTGGCAGCAAGAGCTTCTTCGACCGCCGCGAGGTGAAGGACCTCATCAGTTACCTGCAGATGATGGATAACCCGGATGCAGACCTGCATCTGCTTCGTGTACTCAATACGCCTCCCCGCGGCATCTCCGCCACCACAGCTTCTTTCGCCATTGACTGGAGCAGGGACAACAAGAAGAGCATCTGGGCCACGTTGGTGGATTTATCTTTCCTTACCGAGTGTTCCACCCGTTCCCAGAACAGCATTGAAGCCTTCACCGAACTGGTGACCCGCTACGGCACCGAATTTGCCGCCAGCGAACGCCCCTTTGTCGATATCCTGCAGGATTTTCTGAACGAAACGGGCTACGAGGAATATATTGCCAAAAATTGCAAGACGGAAGAGGAGAAAATGCGTCGTCAATCCGCTATTGACGACATCAAGGTGGCGCTGCGCCAGTTCTGGCTGCCTGGCCACAAGCTCACGGATTTCCTTTCCGGCATCTGCCTGGATGACAGCCGAGAAGAAGACGACATTGAAAGCAAAAGCGGCGTGTGCCTCATCACTATGCACGCAGCCAAGGGACTGGAGTTCCCTCAGGTGTACATCGTAGGCGTGGAGGAAGGCCTGCTTCCCCACACCCGCTCAGTGGACGAGGGCAGCATGGACGAAGAACGCCGCCTGTTCTATGTGGGCATTACCCGCGCACGAGAACGACTGACCATGACCTACTGCGCCAAACGCAGCCGCTACGGCCAGGAAGAGCGTTGCCAGCCCTCCAGCTTCATTCATGAAATTCCGAAGCATATGTACGAGTTTGTGGACTACGACAAGCTCATGAAATCCCCCGCAACAGAGGATGAATGTGCCGATTTCTTTGCTTCCATGCGCGATTTGCTGGCTGAAGATTAGCGACGTCGCAAACGAGACAACAAGCAATTTTGCGAATTGTTGGCTTGAAGTGTTGCACGGGTCTATGCTAGAATCTCTGCATGAACCTCATTCGCAGCATAATCGCACCGCTTGCGCTGGTTTGTGGCCAGGCTCTGGCCCAATTTGACGGCATGATGGGTTTTGACGCTCCTTCCACCATGAGCGTGACCTCTGCCGCCAGCGTGCAGAGCTACCAGCCCGGCAAGCCGTTCTACGTGGCACTCAAGGGCGACATCACCGCCCCGTGGCATGCCTACTGGCAGAACCCCGGCACCGTGGGTGAAGCCATGAGCGCCGAGATTTCCGCTCCGGAAGGCTTCACGGTCAAGGGCCCGTTCTGGCAGGTGCCGCACAAGCACGAGGGAGTTCTGGGTGTGGCCTACACCTATGAGAAGCCGGTGATTGTGTGGGAAATCACCCCCGCAGCAGACGCCCCGGCCAACGCCACGTTCACCCTCTCCGCTACGGCTCAGACCTGCTCCGACGAAGGCTGCAACGCCCCCGAAACACAGACCACTACGCTGGAACTGACCTCAGGTGATGCCGCCGCTAATCCCGCCTGGGCAGATGAGCAGAAACTCACCATCGGGCCCGGCGATACGGCCACCACGGCAACGGCCAGCCAGCAGGGCAACACGGTCAGCATCAGCTTCACTGCCGATGCCGGTCTGGAATCCGCCTACTTCTTCTCTGCAGACAACAGCATCTCCCCCACGGCTGAGCAGAAGCTCACCGCCAATGCAGATGGCAGCTACACGCTGGTGCTCACCCGCAATGACAACAGCGACCCGATGTATCCCGTGAAGGATGAAGCCACGGTCGGCAAGCCGCTGGCTGCTCTGGAGGGCGTACTGGTCTTTGGCGATAAGCACTGCGCTGTCAACACCGCTATTGGCGCCGCTGCTCCGGTTGCCACAGCCATCACTTCTGCAGGAGTGCCCGAGGGTCTGGCTGCACTCTGCCTCTCCCTCTTCATCGGTGGCCTTATCCTCAACCTGATGCCCTGCGTATTCCCGGTAATCGGCCTGAAGGTGATGAGCTTTGTGCAGATGGGTGGCGGCAGCCGCCGCAAGGTGTTCACCCACTCTATGATTTTCGTGCTGGGCGTGCTGGTTTCTTTCTGGATTATTTCCGCACTCATGATTGTATTCTCTAACCTGGGTGCACTGGCCGAGGTGCCGTGGACTCAGTGGCTGAGCACCCTGTGGAATGACGCCGGTTCCTCCACCCGCAGCTGGGCTGAGTGGATGCAGAATCCGTGGATTGTTTACGCCATCCTTCTTCTGCTGCTGGTGCTGGGTCTCAGCATGTACGGCGTGTTCGAAATCGGCGCCGGCATCACGGGTGCCGGTCAGGGCGTGCAGAACAAGGAAGGTCTTCTGGGTTCTTTCTTCCAGGGCTTCTTCGTAACCATCGTGGCCACTCCTTGCAGCGCCCCCTTCCTGGGTGCCGCCATGCCTGCAGCCATGGCCCTGCCCGGCGTGTGGATGACCCTGGCTCTCACCTTCATGGCTCTGGGGCTTTCCTTCCCCTACATCGTACTGGGCATGTTCCCTGCGCTGGTGCGTCTGCTGCCCCAGCCGGGTGAATGGATGGAATCTCTGAAGCAGGGCCTTTCCTTCCTGCTCTTCGCCGCCGCTGCCTGGATGCTCTATGTATACCTCGCTTTCTGGCCGGCCAGCGAGAGCACCGATACCATGTGGGTGAACATGTCCCTGGTGGTATTCTGCGCCGCCTTCTGGGTCTATGGTCGCTGGTGCCTACCGTTCCGGCCGCTCAGCACCCGCATCATCGGCTTTGTGGTAGCCCTGCTCCTGGCCGCCGCAGGTTTCTGGGGCGCTCGTCCCTATGCACCGGCAGAGAACCAGCTGGAATGGGAGGAATGGAGCCCCGCCGCCATGCAGGAAGCTCTGGAAAACGACACCCCCGTGTATGTGGATTTCACCGCCAAATGGTGCGCCACCTGCCAGGCCAATAAGAAGGTAGCCTACACCGAGGAGGTGTATGCCGCCATGAGCGAGGCAGGCGTGGTGCTCATGAGAGCCGACAAGACAGCCCCCAATCCAGAGATTGACGCCGAAATGCGTAAACTGAACCGCAGTTCCGTACCCGTGAACGCCCTCTACGTTCCCGGCAAGGAGCCCGTTGTGACCAGCGAGCTGCTCACCCCGGATTATATGCTCGACTTCCTCAAGGCAAATATTCCTGCAGAAGAAGGGGAAGGCGAGGAGTAAATACTCAGCGGCTTAAAGCCCTTGCCTAAAGAACGCGCTTCCGCACACCCGGAAGCGCGTTTTCGCCTCAATGGCACAACCCGCGCATATTACTGCTCCCGGCACATTAGTATTGACACATGGGCTGCACCGTGGTAGGCTTCGAGTTACTATGAAGGTTAAGTTTTTACCCTTGGTTCTGATGGGTGGTCTTATGACTTGGGTCATGCCGATAGCGCATGCCGAGGCGGACGATGCAGCGCCGGCAACAAAGGTGAGCAAGAAGGCCAAGAAGGCAAAAAAAGGCAAAAAGAAGGAAAGTAAAGCAGAGCTTGACGAATCACAAGCCGAGGGCGAAGAGAGTGTAGTGGCCGCAAAAATCAAGAATAATACATATTTCACCGAAAGCAAACCGAACCTGAAGGCTGAATATTTCATTTTCCTGGAATCTGCATCCTGGTGCGGTCCCTGTAATGCAGAAATGCCTGAGGTGGCAAAGGCTTATGAGCAGATGAAGGCCAGCGGCAAGGTAGAACTCATACTGCTGAGCGCCGACCGAACGGAAGCTGACGCCAAGGGGTTTCTCGATAAATACAAGGCAACATTCCCAGGAATGATGCGGAAAGGTTCATCTATTCCGGAGCTTCCTGAAGCAAAGGGGATTCCGAATGCCACCATCATGAAGGCAGATGGCACTGTCATTGAAAGTGGTCATGGTGCCATCATCCGCGGATGGAAAAATCAGACTATTGGCAAATATGCCGTCATTGGCGATGATGGCGAACCCCGCGTGGGCGAGGCCATGAAAGCCATCAAATTCACCAACGGGAAACCGAATCGTAAGGCAGAGTTCTACATTTACCTCTATAGTCCGACTCCCGACAGCGCCGATAAGAATCTATTGATGGAGCTGGCAACTGAGTACAAGGAGATGAAGAAGGAGAAGGTGGAACTGATTTTTATTTCTGACTCCAAGACGCCGCAGGAGCTTTCTAAACTGCTGAAAGGATGCAAGGCAAAGTTCCCAGCTGCCCAGAGCAAGGCAACTGGCATATCCGAACTGCCGGGCATTGGCAGCACGGGCAACAAGCCTCAAGCGTGGGTTGTGACTCAAAGTGGCGCTGCCATTACTAATGGAGCCCCTGAGATTACTAAGGATTGGAAAGACTTTGTTGAAGCAAACCAGAAATAACAACATGCAGGAAACTCTTACAGACTTGAAGACCCGCCGCAGCTGCCGTAAATATACACAGCAGCAGGTGAGTGAGGAACATCTGAATGCAGTGCTTGAGGCTGCAACCTTTGCACCCACCGGCCATGGCTCTCAGAGCCCCGTCATGGTGGTGGTGCAGGATGCCACGCTGCTGGCTAAGCTTTCTGAACTGAATGCCCAGGTGATGGGCACGAACCGCGACCCCTTCTACGGTGCTCCCACGGCCGTTGTTGTATTCGAAGACACCAGCTGCGGCACCGGGCACGAGGACGCCTGCATGGTAATGGCCAATCTGCTGAACGCCGCACACGCCGTAGGATTGGGTTCCTGCTGGATCAACCGCGGACGTCAGATGTTTGAACTTCCGGGAGGACCGGAAATCAAAGTATCCTGGGGACTGGGTGAAAACATGACAGGACTGGCTATCTGCATTCTCGGCTATGAGGCCGAGGGCGGCACCGTGCAGCCAAAGCCCCGCAAGGATAACTACATTATTCGAGTCTGATATAATATCAACTAAATGCAACATATGAAACGCACATTCATCGCTAGCCTTCTTGCAGTAATCTGCTGCTGTTCTATCAACGCCCAGGAAACAGTGGAATCCACAGCCGTGTCGGCCATCGCAGACAACAATTCGGCAGTTCCTGCAAGACTTCAGCAAATGGAGTTTATTTCCGAGGCAAAGCCTGCAGCAGATGCTCAGTTCTATGTGTATCTCAGCTCTGCCTCCTGGTGCCCTCCCTGCCGCGCTATCATGCCCAGGATTGTGGCACAGTATCCCGCCATCAAGAATGCTGGCGGCGAAATCATACTGCTCTGCTGCGACCGCACCACAGAAGCAGGCCTCGTCTATCTGAAAAAGTACGGTATTCCGTTCCCTGCCATTATGGTAGACCCCCGCTCCGTAGCAGGCATAAACCTGCCGGGCTTTCAGATACCCCGGGGTATTCCCAGTATTTCCATTGTGAACCCTGCCGGTGAACTCATCCACGCAGGGCATGGTGCCACGCTGCTAAGGTGGCAGGATATTATCAAGAAGTAAACAGCAAGCATCTTCAGGAAAAAGAATACCGCAGAGAACAATCCTCTGCGGTATTTTACATCCTACACGGGTATGATTCAAGGGATCATAATCACCCAGGCGTTTTTTAAGCAAGGAGTGTCAGGCATTGGCCACAACGCCATCACGAATAATCAAGGTGCGATCTCCTCGTGCAGCGATAGAAGCATCATGCGTAACAGTGACAAGAGTCTTGCCGCCCTCCTCTGCCAGGCCGAAAAGAAGATCAAGAATCTGCCCACCATTACGGGAATCCAGATTACCTGTTGGTTCATCGGCAAAGATAATGGCTGGGTCATGCGCAAGTGCACGGGCGATGGCAACGCGTTGTTGCTCGCCACCTGAAAGTTCGTTCGGCAGGTGATCCATGCGGTCTGCCAGACCCACTCGCTCCAGAAGCGACTTAACGCGATCTGTAGCCTCAGTGCCGGCCACGGCTGTGGCCAGCGAGGCATTTTCCAACGCGGTAAGCTCCGGCATGAGCATATAATTCTGAAAAATGAACCCCATCATCTTATTGCGGAAGAGAGCGCGGCGGCGCAGAGAAAGCGCGTACACATCCTCTCCGTTCACAATAACCTGCCCCTGTTGCGGAGGTTCCAGACCGGCAAGGGTGTACATCAAAGTGGTTTTGCCTGCACCGCTGGGTCCACAAAGAAATACCTTTTCGCCTTTGCTGATATGCAAATCCAGGCCATGCAGCACCTCAATCTGCTTCTTGGCGATACTGTAAGAACGATGCAGGTTTACAGCTTTTATCATGCGCGGAAAAGTTCTATATTATCAATAAGACGCACATCACCAAACCAAGCCGCAACGGCCAGTAAAGCAAGGCGGTCAGGATCCGTCAAATCATGCAGCGTCTCGGCATCCACAAGTTCGACATAATCGCAACGAACACCAGGAATTGATTCCAATGCCCCGCGAACCTGAGCACAGACTATCTGCACATCCTTGCCTGCAGAATAGGCCTCTGCTGCAGCCAGCAGACTACGGCGAATAGCAGGAGCAGCTGCACGATGCTCCGGAGTGAGGCGAACATTGCGGCTGGAAAGAGCCAATCCATCGGCTTCTCGTACAATTTCTGCTCCATGCAAGGTAATAGGCATATCCAGATCACGCACCATACGGCGCAAGATAGCAAATTGCTGGTAATCCTTCTTGCCGAAAATTGCATCTGTGGGTTGCACCAGATTAAAAAGCTTGTTCACCACCAGGCATACTCCGGCAAAATGGCCAGGACGGCTGGCTCCACAAAGCACGCTGGAAAGATGCGTTTCCTCCAGTGTAATGGATCGGTCGGCACAATACATAACATCCGGGGTGGGCATAAATACAACATCCACGCCGCAGCTGTCACAGGTCTCTGAATCCTGCGCGGGAGACTTCGGGTAGGTTGCTAAATCGCCCGCATTATCAAACTGAACAGGATTCAGAAAAACACTGGCTACTACCACGCCGTCTTCACCAGCAAGGACACGAGCCTGGCGAAGCAATGTTGCGTGCCCTTCGTGCAGGGCTCCCATGGTCGGCACCAGCACAATGCGTTTTCCACGCACAGGCGCCAACAGAGAACGCAATTCTTCCTTGGTATATGCAGTTTGCATGGCAGTATACTAACACAAAGAGATAGCATCATCAACCCATCATGACAGGGATAAATCCTCTCGTCAACGCAGCAACGCTCTTTTCTTGACTCTCGACATAGTGCCAGCTATAATAGCCGCAGGTTGATGCCCCATGAATAAGCAACTTTACATCTACGATTGTCTGGCAGCTAAACTCCGTGCATCAGACGGCGTATTCATGACCATCGGCGCGGGAGAAAAGAACACTTTCCGTGTCCGCATGGATGCCGAGAACGGCGGTTCCTTTGCCCAACGGGACTCAGTTTGCCGTTTCTTTCCTCATGGGCGTATCGGCCAGTATTCTCTGAATGGGGTTCAACTGAAGGCAGACGTTGTTATCCGTCCAGATACGATGTATTTGTTTGTTCTGGAGGGTGGATGTTTTATCTGCTGGTATGGTAATGATGCATCACGCCCGGATTTCAGTGTCTACGACCCAGGCATATGGTATCTGTACAATCCCTCCCGTGAAGAGTGGTATGGCCCATATGCCCTTACAGACCTTCCCCTGGTGGCACCAGAATTACCGGACGACGTACTGGCTTCATTCCAAGGGCTTGATCATTGCGCCTTTTATCTCAGAGATATCATCAGCGTAGCGCAGTTTGTCGGCACGACAATGCCCGACGAACAGCTTCCGGAGCCTGCTTTGGGCGGCGCGGTGGAATCCTTGCGTTGCCCGAACTGTTGGGAGTTCTTTACTCCGGATGAGATTCTGAGTATCGCCTCCCACCCGGAGCTGATGGGTGATTCTATTCTGGGCGAGGATGCAATGCTGCGCTTTCGACCAGAATACTGCAATGCAAATGGTCTTCCGTTGGACGAAATGGGAGTTCCCTGCAATGAATACGCATGTCCGCACTGCCATTCCAAGCTTCCGCCTTTTTTTTCACAGACTCAGCAGCATATCATTTCATTGGTTGGGGTGCCGGCAGCCGGAAAAAGCTATTACCTGACAGCGATGGTACACGAACTGGAATCCCAGTTCCCGAGAGAATTCGGCATGCCGTTCCGGGATGCAGATCCCGAGACAAATGAGCCGCTGAACGAAATGCGTATGCGCTTATTCACAGCGCGTACCCCGCAGGAGGCATATATTGCAAAAACGCACATGCAGGGGCGTCGCTATCACAAAGTATGGCGACAAGGTGTTTTTGCCAACATGCCCCGTCCCTTCATCTATA
The DNA here is from genome assembly GCA_017628435.1 of Akkermansia sp. Lineage (GTDB taxonomy): Bacteria > Verrucomicrobiota > Verrucomicrobiia > Verrucomicrobiales > Akkermansiaceae > Akkermansia. The sequence continues at coordinate 5,495 of JAGBZE010000181.1, read as the reverse complement.
ATCTGAACAAGGGGGCGGAGGCTCACTCAATCGTACTATATGATAATGCGGGTGAGGATTTTCAACCCGGTCATGATAACGTACTCACCCCTGGTAGCCACCATCTCAGCGTGGCATCAGCCATTCTTTTCCTCTTTGACCCCACTGCAAACCCCGGTTTCCGCCAGCTGCTGCAGGAATCTACAGATCCGCAGCTACGAAATGCCCTGTATCGCCCCGGCCGTCAGGCAATGCTGCTGGCCGAATCTGAGATGCGACTCCGCACCCGGCTGAATCTTCCTCCTTCTGAAAAGCTGGATATCCCCATGGCCATCATTATCGGCAAGAGCGATGTGTGGCGCCACCTGCTGGGGCCGGAAGCATTATTGCCCGCAACGCGTAATGGTATGTTCATGGCAGAACATGTTAACATTAACTCCGAGCGCCTGCGCCAGTTCATCTTCAATATCGCCCCTCATATCTGCACAAATGCAGAGGCGATTTCCTCGAATGTTCGCTATTTCGCTGCAAGTGCCCTTGGAGAACCTCCTGTGGAGTTCCAGGATGAGAAGAGCGGCAGCACGCTTATCGGCCCCGCCTCCGGTCAGGTGCATCCGGTGCGTGTTACAGAACCCCTGCTCTGGGCTTTGCACAATGTAACGCCTTCTCTCATACCGAGCTCTCAAGTCTGAACATGCCATTACAACTCATCCATACCAGTGCTCCGCACCTGTTGGACTCAAGCTCTGCAGGGTATGGAACCGTGGCGCGTTCGGAGAAACTGCCCAGGGCACTCTGCGCCAGACTGACTGCGCTGAGTATACTTCGCGACCCTAAGGGTGGTTTTGCAACCACTGGCCCGCAATTTAGCTACACTCTCATTAACCAAGCAGGAAACACCTGGCATGTGCTTACCTGCACACAGAATGCCGGAACTGATTACAGCGGGCGAATGTGTCATATTGCGCACCACCTCATTCTGAATCAAGATGAAGTGCGCACCCTGCATGACAGCGCTTTGAGACCTACCCCGGCAGGTCTTATGCTCGCGCTTAGAAATACAGGCTTCTGGAAAAGCAGATGGGAGGGAGAGCCCCGCTACCTGACAACAGCCCCAGCGCTTACTAAGGATGATTTGCCCGATGCCGAGGCTCAGCCTACATGGAAAACTTATACCGGACATAAAGCGAATGCCCGTGCGCTCTACACTCCCCCTTATGAAAGGGATTGTCTCATCACCATAGCAAGAGGCACCGATTCCGTCGATATATTGAAACTCTTTCACGAAAGCGATTGGCTGACACATTCGCGCGGTTGGGGTATAAGTTTCACCACAGAAGCAGATGAGGCCGACAGCTTTACTGAAACGAGGCGAATGGTTACCTGTGCGGATTCGCCCCTGGTAAAGAGAGCTCAGCGTACCGGACATCCCGTGCTCGTTATCGGGACAAACATGGAACCTCCCCAGGAAGGTGCAGTCAATAAACCGCCAAAAAGCTATCCCCTACACCCAGGTTCGGGCGCCAAAGACAATGGCGATTTGATGCGCACCTTGTCACGTTCAGTCTCCCATTATCACTACATAGAAGAGCCGGACTGGCTGATGTTTGATGTGCGTCCCGCACGCTCGCATACGCTTTATGCATCAGCAAGTGTGGCAGCTCTGCTTCTTCTGAGTATAGGTTGCTGGTGGCTCTATCCGGCGACTGACAATAATGCAGAAGACGACATTACGATAGAATCGGCGGAAAGCGGCATCATATCATCTGACCATGTTCAACAACTATCCAGGCTTCTGGGGCGAAGTTATAGTCACGAACATGTCGCGAAGGAATTGAACAGCCTTTCCAACATTACAGAAAACACACAGGAAGACACTCTGCTTCTCGAGGTAGTGGCGCTGCTGCATAATGCACGGCAACAAGGGAATCGCCATGCGCAGGTTATCAAGAGACTGTGCGAATGTGCCCGACTGCTTGGGGTGAAGGATAAGGAGCTTGTTCTGCTGTATCTTCTCGAGGCAACCCACGGCGTGTCCCCGGAGGATTGGCACAAACAATTTGATGGCAGACAGCTTACCGACTGGATTATTCTCAAACAATCAGAACCGCAAATTCTCGCGATCCTGGAAGTCGAGGATTTGCGCCCATTCGCCCCCAGAGAGAAGGAGCCGGAGCCCACTCTTCTTGCAACAGCAGAAGACACAACCCCGGATGCACCTCTTGCAGATGAACAGGACCTTCCTCCTGGAAGAATTTCCCTGATACCCTGCACTGCGGTCAGCGGCATGCCTCTGCCGGACGAGCTGGAATCAGTCATTGCTTCACTACCGCAGTCTGTCACTACCGGCACCTACGTTGTCTCGGCGTTTTCAAAAGGCGGAGAATTGGAGCCCGCGCAACGGCTGGATCTCAGTCCAACCGGATATAGACTATACATAACGGCCACTGATAAGGACGGTGAAATTGCACTAAAGCTGGAGCACGCTGATGGTAAAGACTGTCCTCTGCCGGATTCTGCTCTCACCGTACGAAATGGAACCCTTAAATGTATTCGAAGCGGAGAACGCGAGGCCGTTGTATCCTTCCCCGTCCCAACTAAGAAAGGTTTCCATACAAACGTCATTCTAGCCTCGACCTTCGGCGTACCTATCCCGAAAATAGACCCTCTGGACTTACCTCCGGTGGCCAATGTCAATCTTGGACTCACGCCAGATTCAATCGAACTGCAAACCACCGCCAAGGCTCCAATACTCAAATTACGCAAGGATAAGGAGTTCCCGTGGGTTCTCACAAATCAGGAGACAAAGCAAAGGCAGTTTTATATCAACCTGCCGGTGCTGACCGGACATAACTCCATGCAGCAAACCGGAGACGAGCTCAGCACCTATCAATGGACTAAGGCCGAAGTTACACGCGAAACAGAGAGCCAGACAACTCTGCGCTGCGTCGTCACGCGCCGTCCTTATCTGCCGGAACGTCTGGAAGAAGCCTTTGACCGAGTTGCCAATTCTCCCTGCTGCGGAGAATTCAGGAAGGTAAAGAATAATTCCCTGACTCTCGCCAGACTCTACTACATTTGCTGTGCGCTTGCTAATGAAAAATTATCTCGCAAAGAAAAAGAGCATCTGCTGCAGGATTACTTCAGTCTCTTCGCAAACAAAGCATTCAACAAGATTCTCTGCCGTATTCTTGAACAGGATACCTACCTGCATATTACCCCGGAGGAAGCAGCCGCAAGCACCCAGAAGTCACGCAAGATGCGCAATACCATCAAGAAATATCTTGATGAACGAAGAACCCGTGATCTTATTCGAAAGCGCATATGTGAAGTACTTACTCGCACACTTTACGCAGCCTATACTCAGGAGCAGCAAATCCTTGCCAATCCCTCAACCTCCTCGCCGGTGATGATTCTGAAGAATATCAGTGTAGGAAGCCACGTGGAGCTTCTCTGGCAATTCCAAATGCAAATGAAAGGACAATAACTCATATGGCTCGCCGCCGTCCAGATCCTGTACTTAAGAAAACGCGTAGTCTGGCCCGCGCCGGGAGGCGTCGCGAAGCCGCAGATGTTCTGGAGCAAGCATTAAAAAGCTCCCCGGATAATGCAAAATACAAGGATGAACTTTCCCGCTATCTGATGGGCAAGCCCTTCTCCTTTGAGCTTACCGACTATGAGGAACTACAGGATATCATTTCTGATTTCCTCACCCACCCACAACGGGTAGCATCCATGCGTAAAAACCGACTCAAGAAGCTTCGGCACCGCATCTCATATCTGGAGAAATCGCTCCAACACATGCTTTCCGTTGCAGATAAGAAAGCAATACAACAATTAAACAATACCATCACTCGTGCACAGCAGCGCCACAGACGCCCCCTTGGAAAGGTCGGGGGTGCTCTCGTTGCAGCCTCGCTCGTTCTTGCTGTTCTTGGATGTTCTGCATTCTTCCTTTACAGTAAAGCTGCAAACGCAGCATGTGCTATGGGTGCACTTGCTAAGGAAAACTTTGAATGCAATGCTGCGCGGAATCTGCTGAAGATATATGATACCGGGCTGTATCGCACGCTGAACCGCAAAGTTGGAGAAGAAGCAGATCGGCTGCGACAGCTTATCAAAGCCACAGAAAGGCGAACCCGCGAAATTGATGCCATACTCAGTGATATTGAAAGCGGGAAACAGAGTGTAGTCGGCCAAGGCGTTCGCCGCCGTGCGTTGATAGAACGCCACCTCCGGGAGCTGGGTAAGAATGCAGGAAAACTGCAAGAGAGGTGGTCAGAATTATGTCGTCAGGAACAGAAGGAATTGAACCAGCAAAGACTCTCCCTGGCAGAGGAATTGATGGCACCGCTCCCAGCCTGGCAGAAACTGAGCGGCGAGCCAGGCACGGATATAGCTTTGCTAAAAGCCCGACTTAAGATTCTGCAGCAGCGTGTGAATATATATGATGATGCCGCGGAAGCACTGAAGCTTCCGGAAAAAATCATTGCAGCTACACGAAAGGAGATAGAAAAAAGCACCGCATTATTAAAGGAAGTTACCGCTTACAGTGCGCTGCTGGACATATTACCGACGACTCGCAGCTATGAGCAGTACAGAGAGCAGCTTCAGGGATACACCCCCACAATTTATCAGGAACCACTAGCGTTGCTGGCAGTTTGTGAGCACATGCCCATTGTAGCAACAGTTCGCGGCATGATGCAGGAGCACGGGCAGGATTGTTCCCCTGGTCTGCTGCAGGCAGCAAAAGCCAGTCTGATCGATGGCAAGCCTACATTCTCATCAGATTTTCCGGCAAGCAAGGAACAGCTGCACCTCCTGGATGAAATTCTGACCAATTCAGCCCTGCGCACAAGATTATACGAGCTCTCACATATGGGAACCAACCAGGAAGCCTACACGGAAGAACTCCCCGAAGTGCGAGACAAAAGCATCTTCTTTAAACGTTCTACCCTGGATCCCGGAAGAGATATCAAAGAACGTAAATCTGTTGAATGGGAGAATCCTCATGCTGTGGTCACGCGCACGCTGGATCCCCGGTCGCTGCACAAAGCTCTTGGCCTTGATAAGGCTAGTGGATTCAGTGCCAGGGCAAACATTCCGGACATGCTGACTAAACTTCTTCAGCACCAGAATCAGGATGTACCAGCGCTGGCGAAGGCCTATGTTTTCCATCATCTGATACGAATCAATAACGGTGGGAATCATGCTATTCTCAGTGGGCTGAGATATGCACCCCAAATGCGACAGGCGGTGGAAAGTTTTGAGAGACTTCGTAAGGAATGCAAAGTTACACTAGACGGAGATTGCTGGTTACGCCGTTCTGATGCACACACCATAGCCGAGCGCAAATACGCAAGTTGGTTCCATAAACACCGCAGGATAGATTTCACGTCAGAACTGAAGAAGAACCTGGGCGCGTTGCTGAACGTGGAACCCAGTTTCTGTGGCTATGTCAATCAGCATGGTGAGCCTGTACTCTTTGAGCAGGTGCGGGAGGGACAGCTGCTGTG
>JAGBZE010000180.1 GCA_017628435.1 Akkermansia sp. | reverse complement strand
TCTGTTCCTGCATGGCCTTGCTCTGTACAAGACTCTGTGCAGCATGGTGGACATCGAACCCGTGGCTGCCGCCGGTCTTTCCCTGGGTGAGTTTACGGCCCATGCCGCCGCCGGCACCTTCAGCATGGAGGACGGCCTCAAGCTGGTGCAGAAGCGAGGTGCGCTCATGGAGGAAGCCTGCCAGGCTGCTCCCAGCACCATGGCTGCCATGATTGGCGGTAGTGATGATGCGGTGGCTAACCTGGCCGCTGAATGCGATATTGACGTGGCTAACTACAACTGCCCCGGCCAGACGGTGGTTTCCGGCTCTGTGGAGGGTGTGGATAAAGCCGTGGCCGGTGCCAAGGCTGCCGGTATCAAGATTGCCAAGAAGCTGAATGTGGCCGGTGCCTACCACAGCCGCTTCATGAAGAGCGCCCAGGCCGCTCTTCGCCCCGAGCTGGAGGCCACACCCATGACCACCCCCTCCGTGCCTGTCTACTGCAACTTCGAGGCTCGCACCGTAACCGGTCCGGAGGACGTTCGCGCCATGCTGGGCGAGCAGGTGTGCGGCTCTGTGCGCTGGGCTGCCTGCATGCAGGACCTCATCGAGAAGGGTGAGCGCCTCTTCATCGAAATGGGCCCGGGTAACACACTGGCCGGCATGATGGGCCGCATCTGCAAGGAAGCCAAGGTGATTTCCATTCAGGATGTCGCTTCACTCGAAGCCGCTGTGGCTGAGCTCAAGGCTATGTAATATTCTCTTGTATTTATAATTCTGCTGCCCTGGTGCCGCATCGTGGCATCAGGGCGCTTTTTTTGTTTATTTGCCGTGCTGGCGGCTTGACTTGGCAGCGCCTTGGGTGTAATTTGCAGCCATGTACACCAGCTTTTTTGATGTGTTTTCCATAGGCATTGGTCCGTCGAGTTCGCATACCATGGGGCCGATGCGCGCAGCGGCCCGTTTTGCGCGAGAACTGGCAGAGCGCGGGGTGTTGGAGCAGGTGGAAACGGTGAGGGTGTATCTGTATGGTTCGCTGGCGCTCACGGGGGTGGGCCATGGTACTCCCGGTGCTGTGGTGTATGGCCTGCTGGGGCTGGATGCCGAGAAGATGGAGATGTCCGCCACGAATGCCGTTGCCACGCTGGCTACTGAGGGTAAACTGCTGCTGAATGGCACACATCCCATCACCTTCAGTGCCATGCAGGATGTGGTGCTGGAAAAAGAAATAACTTTGCCGGAGCATGCCAACGGCATGCGATGCTGTGCGTATGATGCAGCGGGGCAGGAGCTGGCCAACGATGTGTATTTCTCCATTGGTGGCGGTGCAATCCGCCGCAGCGATGAAATGGAGGAGCTGCCGGAGCCTCCGCCTGTGGTGCCGTATCCCTTTGATTCCTGCGCGGAGCTGTTGCAGCATTGCAAGCGCGAGAATATGACGATTGCGGCCGTGGTGCGCTGCAATGAGATGGCGCTGCCCACCGGCATGGAGCTCCGCACGCGCATCCGCAAGATTTACGACACCATGGACAAGGCTATTGAGCGTGGCGCGAAGACCATGGGTGTGCTGCCCGGCGGGCTTAAACTGCCCCGCCGCGCTCCGCGTATTTACCGCCGCCTGGCAGAGATGTTCCGCGAGAATACGCAGGATGCTCTTACCATCATCGACTGGATTAATCTCTGGGCTTTTGCCGTGGCCGAGGAAAATGCTGCCGGCGGGCGCGTGGTGACGGCTCCCACGATGGGTAGTGCAGGGGTGCTGCCTGCTGTGCTGCGCTATTTTGAACGCTTCGGCCGCAAGGATGCCGCCGTAGGGCGCGAGCATGGTATCGAGGTTTTCCTGCTCACTGCCTCGGCTATCTGCTCACTTTACCGCGCCAAGGCTTCGATTTCCGGCGCCGAGGTGGGCTGCCAGGGCGAGGTGGGCGTGGCCTGTTCCATGGCGGCTGCCGGGCTTACTGCCGCTATGGGTGGCACCAATGAACAGGTGGCTAACGCTGCGGAGATTGCCATGGAGCATAATCTTGGCCTGACCTGCGACCCTGTCTGCGGGCTGGTGCAAGTGCCTTGCATTGAGCGAAATGCCATCGGTGCCGTGAAGGCGGTGAATGCCGCCCGCCTGGCTCTCCGCGGCGATGGTACTCACTTTGTGAGCCTGGATAGTGTGATTGCTACCATGAACGAAACAGGCCGCGCTCTGGCGGCCGGTTATCGCGAAACGGCGCTGGCTGGGCTTGCTGCCAATGCGCTCACTTGCTGATGCGCAGGGGTTACAGCCCGTCGCGCTCAATCACGGCTGCATAGAGCTTGTTCAGCACGCGCTCCATTACCTGCCGCTCTTCTTCCGTAAGCGTGGAGCAGAGCTCTTCCATTCGCTGCATCTGCGTGCTTTCTATCTGCTCCGAGGTCTCCTGAAAAGATTTGGCTATCGTTACCAGCACGGCGCGGCGGTCGGTGGGGCTCGCGTTGCGTTCCACCATGCCCTGACTCATCAGGCCGTCCACCATGTGCGAGGCTGAGCTGGGCGACATGCGGGCCCGCTCTGCCAGCGTGCTCATCGACATGCCTTCCGGGTGCAGTACCGTATAGCGCCTGATGTTGGCCAGTACCGCGCACTGCCTTACACTCAGCTTCCAGAGCTTCTTCCGCATGGTTTCGCTCATCGCTATAAAACCAGCGCGGTTCACAAACTCTGTGATGCTTCGCATCTTGTCTACAGCCAGAACATCCTCGTACTTTTCGGACATATCCGCATTCTACCACGTTTGTTTCTTTGTTGTCAATCTTTTCTGTATTGTTGAAAAGTAGAAAGGTTGAAAAAGTCAAATAAAAATCTTGACCCGAATCCGCAGGCTTGCTAGAATGCGGGCGTACTACTATGGATACGCAACGATACATTACTCGCTACAACGGAAAGAAGGGGTCACGCAATACATTCTGCGGCTGGCGCCTTTGCATAACCCGGCAGAAGGAAACTTACGTGCGCTACTTTACCGACCGTGAGTTTGGCGGCAAGGAGGAATCCCTTTCGGCAGCGCTTGCCATTCGTGCTTCAATGATGTCAGAAATGGAGCGCGGCATACCTTTTGAACAAATTGCAGCCCGCTACCGGAAGGGTGCAATCTGAGCCGGCAGGAAACGCCGTTGCTCTGGCGCGAGTACACGGGATTTCTTTTGCACTTCCGTGGCTGGGGAAAACTCGCTGCCCGGCATGCCCTGGCAGAAAAAATGCCCCAAAAAACTTGACTGGAAGCTAAGCTGTGGTATACTCGCCCGGCAAATAGGAAGCATGCTTCATATATAACAAGGGCGATGGAATTACCGAAAGAGAAGCACCCCATTTTTCTGATGAAGATGGTGAGTGACCGGGCCGATGCCGCATTTCTTCAGCAAGTTGGGGATCTGGGGCTCACGGCCCCGCAATGCCGGCTGCTGATGTATCTGGAATCGCAGGATGGGCGGCCGGTATCGCAGCGGGAGCTGGAGAAATATCTCGGGGTAAGCCATACCACAGTAAAAGGGCTGCTGAACCGGTTATCGGAGAAAGGCCATGTGCGCACCGCCTTCGATAGCGAAGATGGGCGCGTGAAACATGCATACCTGACAGAAGGGTTCAGGCAGATGAGGGCTGAAGCGGAGCAGAAGCTGCGCGCTTTTGAATCCCGGCTGGTGGCCGGGTTCAGTGCAGAAGAGCAGGAAACGCTGCGCCTCATGCTGGAGCGGATTTATAACAACTCTTTAACCACAGAGCCATAAGCTCTGTTCATAATACATTAATGAAAGCAAGGAATATAAGAATGATTGCCCTTGGCGGGCTGGTAGCATGCAGTACTCTGGTGGCATGCAGGGACAACGGCAGCACACAGGCAGGCCAGCGAGGGATGGCTCCCATCAACGTGACGGTGATGCCGCTGCAGAAGCGCACGGTGGAGCTGAACTCCACATGGTTTGGCCATTTGCGCGGCGTGGAGCAGGCAGATATCCGCCCGGAGGTTTCGGGCAAGCTGCTCGAGCAGGTGTATTGGCATGGCTCGCTGTGCGAGAAGGGAGAGGTCCTGTTCCGCATCGACCCCGCCAGCTATCAGGCTGCTTATGACCAGGCAGCCGCCAGCGTGGCCGCCGCCAAGGCCGGGGTGCTGCAGGCCGAAGTAGCTGATGAACAGGCGCAGAAAGATCTAGTGCGGTTCTCTTCTCTGGTGGAAAGTGGCTCCGTATCCGATAAACAGTTTACCGATGCCCAGCACGCGAAGCGCCGCTGTGAGGCAGCCCTTGCCATGGCCCGTGCTCAGGTGGCGCTGGCAGAGGCCGCGCTGGAACAGGCTCAGCTGAACCTGGACCGATGCACCATCCGCGCTCCCTTCAAGGGGCTTGCCACTCAGGCCGGTGTGAGTGTGGGTGATTTTGTGGCAGCAGGGCAGGTGGTTATGACCCGCATGTCCTCGGTGGATCCCATCCGCGTTGATTTCTCGGTACCCGCCCGCCAGGTGAGCGAACAGGCTCAGGTGGGGGCTTATTTCGATGCCCCGGACAAGATGAGCCCTGTGCGGGAGTTTGACCTCATCCTGGAGGATGGTTCTGTGTTTGAGCATAAGGGGCGAGTACATGCCGTGGATAGCGAAATTAGCCAGGCAACGGGTACGGTGAAATTTGTAGGCTATGTTCCGAATCCCCAGCTCAAGCTGCGTACGGGAGCTGCCGTGCGCGTACAGGCCAGAACGGGAGAAATCAAGGATGCGCTGCTGGTGCCTTCCCGTGCTCTTATCTCTTCCATGAACCACCGTTATATTTACGTGGTGGCACCGGATATGACTCCGCTGCCCATTGATGTGAAGCTGGGCAAGGAACTGGTGCTGGATATGCCGAATGGCGATGGCACAACAGTGCCCATGCTCATGCAGGTAGTGACCGGCACAGTGAAGCCCATAGCCGATACCTTGCGGGAGAATGGTATAGAGAAGGTGGAAGATGCCCAGGTAATTGTGGGTGGCGGGCAGATGGCTGCACAGTATGCCATGGCCAATGCTGCTATGCGCAAGGCAGGGGCACAGGGTGGTTTCGGCACGGTGGTGTCGCGCCCCTTCATTTATGAGAAGCCCGAGACTACAGTAAACTCCGTTACCGCCGGTAAGGCAGAATAAGAGCAACCATGAGTCCGTTCTTTATCAAACATCCCGTCATTGCGACGGTGATTGCCGTGGTGACAACGCTGCTGGGTCTGGTGTGCCTGGTCAATCTGCCGGTTTCGCAGTATCCGGAAATTACGCCGCGCACCATCCAGCTTATGGCCATGTTCCCCGGTGCAGATGCCAAGGCCGTGGCAGATTCTGTGGGTACACCGCTGGAACGAGAAATCTCCGGCGTGCAGGGCATGGATTACATGACCTCCGTTTCTTCTAACAACGGTGTGTATTCCCTGCAGGTGGTGTTCAACCCGGATACCGACCCCGATCTCGACCAGGTGTTCACCAATATGCGCTATGGTCAGGCGCAGTCACAGGTGCCGACCGAGGTGCTCAATGCTGGCGTTACCATTCGCCAGCAGCCAGGTCTGCCTCTCATTATCTACTCCCTGTATTCACCGGATGGCAGCTACAACTCTGTGGACCTGGCCAACTATGCCCAGGTCAAGATGGTGGATGAGCTGAAGCGTGTGGAAGGCGTGGGTGAAGTAACGGTATACGGTGCCGGTCGTTATGCTATCCGTATCTGGCTGGATACCAACATCATGACCCACTACAACCTCTCGGTCGGAGAGGTCCGGGCTGCCATTGCTGCCCAGAATGCCACCAATCCCGGTGGTAAAGTGGGTGCCGACCCCGTGCCCGATGGCCAGGAAAAGACCATCGCTATCCGCACCCAGGGGCGCCTCACGGACCCTGCCGAGTTCGAGAATATCATTGTGCGCCAGGTGGGTGATGAGATTATCTACCTGAAGGATATTGCCAAGGTGGAGCTGGGGTCTGAAAACTATTCTGCCACCGGCCGCCTGAACCGCCAGGTTTCTGCCGCCGTGGTGGTTTTCCAGACGCCGGGGTCCAATGCCATTGACACGGTGGACCGCCTGCGCAAGACCTTTGAAAAGCAGGCAGCCATCATGCCGCAGGGTATCACGGGTGATGTCTCGCTGGACACGACAACGGCCGTACGCTACTCCATTGATGAAATCAAGCGTACGTTTATCGAAGCCATTGTGCTGGTGGCGCTGGTGGTATTCATGTTCCTGCAGAATTTCCGCGCGACTCTCATTCCGCTCATTGCCGTGCCGGTGTCTCTTATATCGACATTCTGCGTATTCCCCCTGCTGGGATTCTCGCTCAATACCATTTCCCTGCTGGGTATGGTGCTGGCCATTGGTCTGGTAGTGGATGACGCCATCGTGGTGGTGGAAGCAGTGCAGCACCACATCGATAAGGGGCTGAATCCCCGCATGGCTGCTTTTGCCGCTATGCAGGAAGTGAGCGGCCCGGTTATCGCCATTGCACTGGTGCTGGCCGCCGTGTTCCTTCCTTCGCTGCTGCTGGAGGGTATCACCGGCACACTGTTCAAGCAGTTCGCCATCACCATTGCCGTGTCCATGCTCATATCGGCGTTCAATGCGCTGACGCTCTCGCCGGCTTTGTGTGCGCTCATGCTCAAGCCGGCAAAACAGAATCGCGGCATATTCAAGCCATTCTACAAGTTGTTCAACAAGTGCTACGATTGCACGGCAAATGTGTATGTGAAAATCTGTGGTGCCCTGTGCCGCAAGTTGATTTTCTCCATGCCCCTGCTGTTGCTGTTCTGGGCAGCCATCGCTCCCATGGCGAAGCTGGTGCCCAAGGCATTCCTGCCGGATGAAGACCAGGGATTCCTGCTGGCAGCACTCGTTATGAAGCCTGATACTTCCTTGCAGGTGGCCTATTCCGAGAATAAAAAGTTTGAAGACGCTCTTTCGGACCCCGCTGTCAAGAACCTGACCACGGTGGTGGGTATCAATATCCTGAACAGTGTGCAGACCCCCGGTGCCTGCATTGCTTTCATTGAGCTCAAGGACTGGAAAGACCGCCCTGAAACCGCAGCCGAGGTGCAGAAACGCATCGAGGCGCGCCTGCATGCTGCCGCGTTGGATGGCATGGCTATGGTGCTGATGCCTCCTGCGATTCCCGGTGTGGGCACGGCCAATGGCGTGACGATGGTGCTCAACGACCTGGAAGGCCAGGGGGTGCCGTTCCTCCGCGAGCAGGTGCTGCGTTTCGAGGAAGCCGCACGGCAGCGCCCCGAGGTGGCCGTGTGTATGGATATGATGATGGCTGACACCCCGCAGAAGTTTATGGAGCTGGATAAGGAGAAATGCAAGTTCCACCGCGTGGAAATTGCGGCAGCCAATAGTCTGCTGGCTACTTACAACGGCTCGTCTTTTGTGAACTTCTTCAATGCATTCGGCCAGCAGTGGCAGGTGTACATGCAGGCTCAGGGCGCGGACCGCGTGAGCCTGGACAAGATGGATGGGTTCTTCGTGACCAATATGGACGGCGAACGCGTGCCGCTTTCGGCTCTGGTGAAGATCAAGGATATTGCGGATACTGAGTTCGTGATGCACCACAATATCTATAATTCTGCCAAGCTGAATGTGATGCCGCGCCCCGGCTTCTCCACCCAGCAGCTCATGGAAGCCATGGAGCAGGTGTATGCCGAAACCATGGATCCCTCCAAGATCGGTATGGATTATCAGGATATGTCATTCCAGGAAAACAAGGTTCGCAACAGCACGGGTCTGGCGGCTATCTTCACGATGTCCTCGGTGTTTGCCTTCCTTATTCTGGTGGCGCTGTATGAGAAGTGGACACTGCCGATTTCGGTGTTCCTCACGGTGCCCATTGCTGTGCTTGGTGCCTATGCTGGTTTGTACTGGATGGGGATGGAACTCAATCTGTATGCCCAGGTCGGCCTGGTGATGCTGGTGGGTCTGGCTGCCAAGAATGCCATTCTCATAGTGGAGTTCGCCAACCTGGAAATGGAGCGCGGTAAGGACCTCATGGCTGCCACTCTTTCCGCTGCAAAACTGCGTCTGCGCCCCATTCTTATGACTTCACTGGCTTTCATTCTAGGCTGTGTGCCGCTCATGATGGCCAGCGGCTCCGGCGCACTGGCTCGCTGCTCCATCGGCACTGTGGTGGTGGTGGGTATGACCGTGGCTACCGTGGTGGGCGTGTTCCTCATTCCCTGTTCGTATCTATTCATCATGCGTTTGTTCCGCATTAAATTCAAACTGGCAACCCTGGGGGAAGACCCGGATGAGGCCGGTGCCCGTGCATATCTGGCGGCTCATAAGGACGATGAATAACAGGATAAAAATACTTGACAATATCAAGCAAATCGATAATATAAGCTCAATATGAAACGCGCACTAATTCTGAGTCTTGCAGGTGCGGCCGGTATGATGGCTTCCTGCTCTTTCGGCCCGCTGTGGACAGCGCCTGAGATGCCCGTGCCCGCAGAGTTCCGCGGGGCTGGTGTAGCCGGCAGCACCATGGCTGATCTGCCTTGGCAGCAGGTGCTGAAGGATGAAAATCTGCAGAAGCTGCTGGATGATGTATTTGCCAGCAACCGTAGCCTGGAGGCGATGATGCACAACGTGGAATCTGCCCGCCGCTATATCACGGTGGCACGAGCACCCATGTTCCCCTCCCTGGGGTATCTTGGCCAGGCCAGCAAGGGCGCCAGCTCGCCGGCTACTGTTGCCACGGCAGATGAGACACGCGTGCCCGGGGCTGCCGGTGTGAGCGCCTCGTGGGAGCTCGATATCTGGGGCAAGACCCGCAAGGGCGTGGAAAGCGCAGAAGCACAGGCCCTGGCAGCGGAAGAAGGGCTCAACAATATGCGAATTTCGCTCATGAAGCAGGTAGCCAGCGGGTATCTCCGCCTCATCATGCTCGATGAGCAGCTCAAGATTGCCCGCGATGCAGTGGCTTCTTACCGCGAATCTCTCAAGTTGTTTGAAAACCAGCTGGAGGGAGGCGTGGCCGACCGCCTGCAGACCTCTTCTGCTGAATACCATCTGCATGCAGCAGAAGCCCAGATCCCGAATCTGGAGATGCAGATTGCTGAGATGGAGAATACGCTTTCCGTGCTGGCTGGGCGTGCTCCCGGCCCTATAACCCGCGGTGGCAACATGATGGCCTTTGCCAACGCCAGTGGAGTGGCTGCCGGCATTCCCGCTGATGTGATTGCCCGCCGTCCGGATATCCGCGCTGCAGAGCAGAAGCTTCGCGCTGCCAATGCAGAGATTGGTGTGGCCATTGCCAGTTATTTCCCCAGCATCAGCCTGACTGGTCTTGCCGGTATCGCTACGCCTGACCTGCGCCATGGCCTGGCCCGCAGCGAGGATGGATGGGGCATTGGTGCCAACCTGACAGGTCCGCTGTTCAATGCCGGCTCACTGCGAGCTAATGAGGAGATGAAGCGCGATGCTTTCCTGGCCGCCAAGGCAGATTACGAGCAGACTGTGCTTTCTGCCCTGGCAGAAATTTCCACCACGCTGACTCAGCGCACCAAGCTGCGCGATATCATGAAGAAGCAGGAGCAGGCCGTGGCTTCCTCTCAGGAGAGTGTGAAGCTGGCACAGGCCCGCTACACGCAGGGTCTTGCCAGCTATTATGAGGTGCTGACGGCTCAGCAGGCTCTTTTCCCGGCGCAGACTCAGCTGGCTGCTTATCGCTACCAGTATGCCGCTTGCATACCCACCCTCTACACCCAGCTGGGTGGCGGCTGGCAGAATAAGTAAATCTGGCTATACAACACAATTTCAGACCGGCAGGATGTACTGCCGGTCTTTTTGTTTGCGCGGGGAAGGGGGATATGCTATGTTCAGTTAAGTCAACGCCATGGAGGAGATTTACACATTCACGCAGGAGATAACGGCCACCACGCCGTGGTTGCTGCCTTTGTTTTTCGGTTTGTTCGGGGCCTGTGTGGGGTCGTTCCTGAATGTGGTGATATACCGCATGCCTCGAGGCATGAGTGTGAATGAGCCGCGTCGTTCGTTCTGCCCGCAGTGCAAGGCGCCTATCCCATGGTATCTGAATCTGCCGATTATCAGTTACGTGCTGTTACGCGGGCGCACTGCCTGCTGCGGTAAGCATTATACCGCCCGCTATTGCGTAGTGGAGTTGGTGTGCGCCCTTCTGTTTGCTGCGGTGGCCTGGTATTTCTGCACGGATGATATCATTACCCAGCTGTTGTTGTGTGTCTGGGGGGCAGTGATGCTGGCCTGTTTCTGCATTGACTGGGAGCAGATGGTAGTATTGCCTGGGCTTACGCTCATCGCTGCGGTGGCTGGGGTGGGGGTGAATCTGCTTTCTCCCTGGTTCAGCGGGGATGGTGTGGATTATGTGCAGGGGCTGATGAGCAGCCTGAGCGGTGCTTTCGGCGGTTTCCTGTTGTTCCGTCTAGTGGCATGGGTCGGTAAGTTTTTCTTTGGGCGCAAGCAGCAGGCTTTTGATGCGTCGCAGGAGTGGGTGCTGCATCAGGCTGCAGATGGCGAGGATGTGGAGCTTCTGATTGGTGGTGAGCGTTTGCTCTGGAGTGATTTGTTTCTGGAGACGAGTAATCGATTCACCCTGGTGGCTGGCACCGAGTCCACCCATGAAACCGGGGCCGGGGAACTGGTGTTTACGGTAGATTCCCTGACGCTGCCGGATGGTACCCGCCTTGCGCTGGAGGAGCACGAGGAACTGCGCGGCACCTGTCGTGGCTATGCTGCCCGCAAGGAGGCCATGGGCAGTGGCGATGCCTGGCTCGCTCTGGCTATTGGTGCTCTCTGCGGCTGGCAGGGCGTGGTGTTTGCGCTGGTAGGCGGCAGTTTCATCGGCATTGCAGCAGCCGTGGTGGCGCGCATCGGGCGAGGCATTCCCATGCCATTCGGCCCGGCACTCATTGCCGCTGCTGCCATCTGGTTGTTCTGGGGTGTGGAGCTTGTTTCTGCTTATATGGGCTGGGTGGAGAGCCTTTTCTGGTGATTTTTTTCGGTCGACCGACGGGAGGGTTTTGTTCGGTGGAGCTGGGGTAAATTGTTCCCCATACATTGGGGAAAATCCGGATTTGCATAATTGGGAAACGATATCCGGCTGCTCCGGACGAAATCACTACGTGACGAAATCCTGTCCCTGCGGGGCAGGACGAAATCCGCGCTGCGCGTGGACGGTGACAAAAGCCTTGTGCCACCGGTGAGAGTATGATACACTGCGCGCCATGCCGCTGCCGGATTTTTCAAACTTTCCTCTGTATTTAGCCCCCATGGCCGGGGTGACCGACCCCATCTTCCGTACGTTGTGCAAGGAAGAAGGGGCGGATGTGATGGTGACGGAGTTTGTATCGGCAGAGGGGGTGCTGCAGGCCTGGAGCCGCAACCGCCGCTATGTGGAGTTCGAGGATGCGCATCGCCCGCTGGGGGTGCAGATTTTCGGCTCCGTGCCGGAGCATTGCGCTGCCGCTGCCCGTATTATTGTGGATGCCATGCACCCGGATTTTCTGGATATCAATGCCGGTTGCCCGGTGCCCAAGGTGGTCGGTAAGAATGGAGGCTCTTCTCTACTGAAGGATTTGCCCTTGTTGCAGAATATTGCCGCTGCTGTGGTGCAGGAGCTGGGCAATGATTGTCCGGTGACCACTAAAATCCGCATTGGCTGGGATATGGAGCATATCTGCGCGCCGGAGGCCGTGCGCCGCCTGGAGGACGCCGGTGTGCAGGCGATTGCCATTCATGGCCGTACCCGCTCGCAGCAGTACGGTGGACAGGCTGATTGGAGCATGATTGACCACTGTGCCCGCCTGGTGAGTATCCCGATTATCGGTAATGGCGATATCTGTACTCCGCAGGACGTACAGCGAGCTCGCGAGACAACGGCAGTTTCGGCGGTGATGATTGGCCGCGCTGCTATGAATGCTCCTTGGTTGTTCCGCCAGGCCAAGGAATACCTGCGCACCGGCGTGGTGCCGGATTCGCCCACACCGCAGGAGCGCCTGAATTTCATGCTGCGCCATACCCGCATGGCGCTGGATAGCTGCCACTATGGTGATGAGCTGGTGACCATGCGCGCCATGCGCTCCCGCCTGCTGGCATATGCCAAGGGGATTCCCGGTACCAAAGCAATGAGGCCACAGCTTTCGCGTGTGGCCTCATATGATGAACTGTGTGCTATTTTAGCGCCGCTGTTTACATCTTGAACTGCTCGCCCAGGTAAATCTTGCGGGTCTTGGGGTCGTTGGCAATCTCTTCGGCATTGCCTTCCTTGATAACCTTGCCCTCGAACAGAATGTAGGCACGGTCCACGATGCCCAGCGTTTCGCGCACGTTGTGGTCGGTGATGAGGATGGAGAGACCATCCGTTTCACGCAGGGAGGCCACGATGTGCTGGATGTCCTGCACGGCGATTGGATCCACGCCGGCAAACGGTTCATCGAGCATAAGCAGCTTCGGATTAGCAGCCAGAGCACGGGCGATGGTCAGTCGGCGCTTTTCGCCACCGGAGAGCTGGATGGACTGGCTCTTGCGCAGGCGGGTGATGTTGAAACGCTCCAGAAGCTCATCACACTTTTCCTTCTGTTCCTTGCGGGTGAGGTCGGCACGGGTTTCAAGAATGGCCATGAGGTTCTCATTCACCGTCAGCTTGCGGAAGATGGATTCTTCCTGGGGCAGGTAGCCCATGCCCAGTCGGGCGCGCAGGTGCATGGGTAGCCCGGAAACATCCTGGCCGCAGAAATCAACGGTGCCGGTATCAGGGCGGACAAGGCCGGCTACCATGTAGAACGAGGTGGTCTTTCCGGCACCGTTAGGGCCGAGCAGCCCCACGATTTCACCGGCATTCACGGTGAAGTTCACATTGCTGACAACCTGGCGTTCGCCGTAGGATTTGCAGAGCCCATTGGCTTTGAGAAGGGTATCCATAGTTACTTCTTGGTCTTCTTGTTTTTTTGATTGTCCAGCTGCTGGCGCACATTGGAAGCATGGGTGGTGTGGCTCCCGCCGCTGATTTTGACGTTGTTGTTGGCATCGATGCGGATGGCTGCACCCTTGCCGGTGATGATGTGAGTGTTGTAAGCATCTCCCAGTGTGACACGCTGGCCGGTAAGCACCTTCATGCCGGTTGCTGCGTCAATGGTGAGCAAATCACCCGTTGCGCGGAGAAGCCGGCCGGTGTTGTCCTTGCCTGCCACCGCTACATTCCCGGACGCTGTGGCATACTTCAGGCCTCCCATCTGAGTGTCCTTCTTATCGGACGTCTCAGTCATTTCCAGACGAACCGGGCCGGTGCACTGCATGGAGCCCTGCTCGGTACGCAGTGTGCAGCCTTCCTGGGTGATGGCCTCGCGGATACCGTTGTAATTGAATCGGAATCCTCTCAGGCCTGGTTTGCGCGGTTCACTTGTGTCAGACGTTTCTTCTGAGGTCGTCAGCCTGGCACTCAGGCGTCCATTGGTGGTGAGGATAGCCGTGGGGGCATGCAGCTCTGTGGAGCTGCCGGTTTCCAGTCTGTCCTCAGCGCGGATAAGGCGTACATAGTCCTTGCAACGCGCTGTGGTGGTTCCGTCCTTATTCACCATAGTGGCAGAGATGCGCTCGCCATTGAGTTGCATGTCACCATTGGCCTGAATTTGTATGGTGGCGGCGCTGCCGGTGGCGGGGATGGCTTCAATGCGGTTGTTCTCATGCTGGGCAATGAGCGGTTGGTCCACCTCGCCCTGCAGCAGAGTCTCGCCGGATACTAAATCTGTTTCCACGCTCTGGGCCTTCAGCTCACTGATGCATTTGCCTGTGCCAGGCTCAAAACGGTGGGCTATGACGTTGCCGGTGGCGCGAGCGCGGGAAACATCCCCGAATCGCGCGATGGCCAGATTCGGCATGCCCGGTTTCCGTGATTTCTGTTCCTCTGCATCTTCTTTCGGCGTGAGTACCAGGTGAGCCGGGCCGGTGCAGCTGAAATCTGCCTCGGAATCTGCCAGGGCGAGTCCCTTCTCGGTAGAGATGGTACCCAGGTCTGCGCGGAAGACTACGAGAGAATGAGCCTTGAATGTACCCTTGATGAGTTCTCCTGGCTTGTCGCTTTCGCGTTCATAGGTGCCGTGAATATCTGCGCCTCTCAGTTCAATGTCGCCATTGGCCAGCAGGTGAAGACCTTCATCAGCGTAAACATCATATCCGCCGTAGTTCAGACGGCATTTTGTGCCCTGCAGAGAGCATTCTCCCGTCTTGCCATTGTAGCTCAGGGTGTCGCCTTCTGCTCGCAATGCCTCGCGCCCCTCTGCGGCAGCGCTGGTCATGACAACGCAGCCCTTAGCTGTGGCGGTGTTGATGCCATCGAAACGCAGCCCGGTAAACTGGCTCATGAATCCCTTGGCCGAGGGTTGGGGAACTGCGGCGGGTGTCAGTACTACGCAAAGCCCGTTGTTGCAGCTCAGTGTGCCGTCCGGGTGGGTGAACTCGGCGCTGCCGGGAGCATGCAGAGTGTGGGTGGAGGCGTGGTAGAATACCAGACCACCGGTAGATTTAAGCTTGGTGACAGCACCCTCCTTATCGACCATGCACAGGTCGACCAGTGCTCCCTCCAGCATGATATTGCCCTGTGGGTCGGCCAGAATGCGGGCGGGGGCATCTGCCTTCGGGGTGATGCGTACGATATTTTTCTCCTGCTGAAGCAGGATTTCCTGTCCTCCTGCAGGGGAATAGAGGAAAATGTTATTGTTGACGCTGTCTGCTACAGCGCTGTGAGTGTTGATGAGAGCCGGTTCTTCCTGAACCTGGGGAGTAGATTGCTTCTGCACCGGGGCTGCAGTCTGAACCTTTGCTGAAGGGTTCGCTACCGTGGCTTTTGTTTTCGGGGCAGTGTCTGGGGCTTTTCCGGGGGCAGCTTCGGGGGAAGGCTCGGCGGCCACAGGTTCTGCCTCATTCTTTGCCATGAGTTCCTGCATGTAAATATGCAGCTGGCTGCTGGCGTTGATGTTGGCGCGGGAATCACGCAAACGCACATTACCCAGGTATACCAGGGCAGAGTTGGCTGTATCAAAGAATAAGCCTTTGTCTGCAACCGCAACGGTATCCTCCGTTTCCGGAATCTCAGCACTCCCGGAGGCGCTCTGTAAATCCACGCCGAGGGCCTTCAGATCTTCCTCAATCCGGGTGAAGCAGGCCTGCCAGGTGTCAGCCTGCTCGCGAGATTGGGCGTAATCTGCAGCATAATCACCGGCAGTGGCAGTAAATACCGGGATGGAAAGTGCTGCGATGATGGCGGCTTTCATCATTTCTTGTCGTCTTTCTTCTCGTTGAACAGTTTGGCGGAAACTGTCGTTGTCACCGGGCCGTGCAGGAATCCCTTGTTAGTGGCAGTGCTGAACACGACGCCCTTGCCCCTGGCTGTGAATCGGGGGTCTTCCACGCGGGCATTGCCGCTGGTGCGAGCCAGCTTGGTGGCAAAGTTATAGGTCACATCCCCGGCCTTCACATCTGTCTGGGTCTTGTCTGTTCCGTAGAGAGAGGCTTCCAGGTTTTCCAGAATAACAGTCCTGCGGTTCTTGACGATCAGTTTATCGGCCAGTAGCAGGGCGCTGACGCGGTGATTCTCGTAGCGGGGAATGGAGATGCCTTCGATGACGGAGCCGGCCGGCAGGAATTGCAGGGCCGGGAATTCGTCCTCCACTACAGCATCCGTTCGCTGCTGCCCCCAGCAGTGCAGGGGCAGCAGCAACAGAGAAAGGAGGGACAGTGCTTTTCTCATTTAGATGGTGGCCATCTGCTGGCAGGCCTTGCGCACCAGCATGAGGTTGCTGAGAATCTTTTCGAGGTCCTTGAGGTACACCTGGTTGGGGCCATCGCTCATGGCGTGGTCGGGGTCCTTGTGTACTTCCATGAACACACCATCAATGCCCATGGTCATGGCGGCATTGGCCAGCACGGGAGCCAGCTCGCGGTCGCCACCAGTGGCGCCACCGAGACCACCCGGACGCTGCACGGAGTGCGTGGCATCGAACACCACGGGACAGCCGAACTGCTTCATCCAGTACATGCCTCGCATGTCAACGATGAGGTTGTTGTAGCCGAAGGAAGTGCCGCGCTCGCAGAGCATATACTTATCGCAGCCGAAGGCTTCCATCTTCTCGCAGATGTTCTTGCAGTCCCAGGGAGCCAGGAACTGGCCCTTCTTGATGTTGACGGGGCGTCCTGTCTTGGCGCAGGCTTCCAGCAGGTCGCTCTGGCGGCTCAGGAAAGCGGGCACCTGGAGCAGATCCACAAACTGGGCGGCGTATTCAGCCTGCTGCTCGGTGTGTACGTCGGTCACCACGGGGCACTGGAGTTCTTTGCCGATTTCGGCAAGAATGCGGCAGCCTTCCTCAATGCCGGGGCCGCGGAAGCTCTTCACGCTGGTGCGGTTGGCCTTGTCGTAGGAGGCCTTGAAGATGAACTGCACGCCAAGCTTGGTGCAGATCTCCTTGATGGCGGTTGCCATTTCCCAGGCAAAGGCTTCGTTTTCAAGAGAGCAAGGCCCGAGCAGGAAGAAAGGCTCCTGCCCGCCGATGACTACGTTCTGAATGTTGAAGGACATGGTAAAAGTTGTTTCGATGGGAACATTATGCCCCAAGCGTCCTGTGAAGTCAATGAGATTTCGCTTTGTTGAGCTGCAAAAATACCGGATTCTCGTCCCGTGCGCGATTTTGGGCTTGCTTTTTAGGCTGGAACATTGTACCTTACGCCGCCGCTTTCGCGGAGCAACCAGAATCTATCATGGAAACAACACGAATTCAGCGCGCCCTGCTTTCCGTATCGGACAAGACCGGGCTTGATAAGTTTGCCAAGGGCCTTGTAGCCCAGAATGTTCAGCTTATTTCCACGGGTGGCACCTGCCGCTACCTGCAGGAACTGGGCCTGCCGGTTACCGAGATTTCTGACTACACGGGAGCCCCTGAGCTGTTCGATGGTCGCGTGAAGACCCTGCATCCCAAGGTGCACGGTGGTCTGCTTCAGCGTCGCGATCTGGAGGAACACCAGCAGCAGGCCAAGGATAACAATATCCCCACCATTGACCTGGTGTGCGTGAATCTGTATCCCTTTGAGGAGACTGTGGCTAAGGAAGGTGTGACCTTGGCTGAGGCTATCGAGAAGATTGATATCGGTGGTCCCTCCATGCTGCGCTCCGCTGCCAAGAATTACTCTTCTGTGACGGTTGTTTCCGACCCCGCCGACTACGATACCGTGCTGGAGGAAATGGAAAACCACCAGGGCAACACCACGCTCAAGACCCGCGAGAAGCTGGCAGTGAAGGTGTTCATGCGCACCTCTGCTTACGATACCGCCATCTCCAATTACCTGGGTCACCGCGCTGAGGACAGCACCAAGAACAACTTCACCGTGTCTCTGCCCTTCAACCAGACTCTGCGTTATGGTGATAATCCCCACCAGCCCAGCGTGATGTATGGTAACTTTGATTCCATCTTCACCCAGCTGCAGGGCAAGGAGCTTTCCTATACCAATATTCTCGACCTGGATGCAGCTGCTTCCCTCATCATGAACTTCCGCCGCCCCACGGTGGCTATTCTGAAGCACACCAACCCCTGTGGTGTGGGGCAGGATGATGAGGATTTGGTAGAGGCCTGGAAGCGCGCTTACCAGACCGATACGCAGGCTCCCTTCGGCGGTGTTATCGTGATGAACCGCCCGATGACGGAGGCTCTTGCCCGTATCGTGGGCGCTATTTTCACGGATGTTATCATTGCTCCGGATTTCGAGCCCGAGGCTCGCGCCATTCTCACCAAGAAGAAGAACTGCCGCATTATGCGCATCGACATGGATGCCTGGCGTGAGTTCTGCAAGGTGCCCATGGTTCGCACGGCTCCCGGCGGTCTCATGACCGTGAAGCGTGACGACGAGGTGATGGGCCTGGATAACCTGGAAGCCAAGGTGGTGACCAAGCGCGTTCCCACGGCAGAGGAGCTGGAGGCTATGCGCTTTGCCTGGCGTGTCTGCAAGCAGGTGCACTCCAACGCCATCGTATTCACCAACAAGAACGGCACCCTGGGTATCGGCGCTGGCCAGATGAGCCGCGTGGACTCCGCCAAGATTGCCGTGTGGAAGGCCGGTCAGGCCGGGCTCGATCTCAAGGGCAGCGTGATTGCTTCCGACGGTCTGTTCCCCTTCGCTGACGGTCTGCAGACTGCTATCGATGCCGGTGCTACCGCCTGCATCCAGCCGGGTGGCTCCATCCGCGATGAAGAGGTGATTGCCGCTGCTGATGCCGCCGGTATCGCCATGGTGTTCACCGGTGCCCGCCACTTCCTGCACTAAAGCAGCAGATTTCAGAATCCCCGGTTCTGCAAAGAGCAGGGCCGGGGTTCTTTTTTCAACCGTTTTCTTCACTTGTAACTCTTACTTTTTATGCATCTCGGTGTAAATATTGACCACGTGGCAACCCTGCGCCAGGCACGCTATGCCACCATGCTCGACTCTCACAACGTGGAGCCCGATATCGTGGCCGCTGCCAAGGCTGCTCAGGAGGGCGGCGCTGATTCCATTACCCTTCATGTGCGCGAGGATCGCCGCCATATGCAGGATGAGGATGCCTTTGCCGTGCGCCGCGAGGTGAATCTGCCGCTGAATCTGGAAATGGGTGCCACTCCGGCCATGCTGGAGTTTGCTCTGCGCCTCAAGCCGGACTTTGTGTGCCTGGTGCCGGAGCGCCGTGAGGAAATTACCACAGAGGGCGGTCTGGACGTGGCCGGCCACATGGAGGAGCTGCGCCCGCTTGTGGCCGCTTTGCTGGAAAATGGCAGCAAGGTGAGCATGTTCATTGACCCCGATGCTGAGCAGGTGCGCGCCAGCGCTGCTGTGGGGGCCCCCATGATTGAGCTGCACACCGGCCGCTTTGCTAATACGCTGGGCGAGGAACGCGCCGCGGAGACTGCCCGCCTGGTGGCGGCTGCGGAGCTGGCTCATTCTCTGGGCGTTGAGGTGCACGCCGGGCATGGTATCCAGGTGGCGAACCTGGCAGATTTGTCTGTGGTGCCCCACCTTACGGAGCTGAATATCGGTCATACCATTATCTGCCGTGCGGTCTTTGTCGGCCTGACGGAGGCTGTTCGAGAGATGAAGACGGCAGTGGAGATGTATAAGTGGTAAAATAATTCCTTTTTTGTGGCTTTTTCGGCAGCACCGGGTCTGGTGCTGCCCTTTTTTTACCTGTCTGGAGTGGAAAATTGCGATTTTATCTTGCAATGCGTTGGTGGTGTGTTATTATGAAACCCTATGAATAAAACTCAACTTGTTGACTGCATTCAGGCTAAACTCGGCGAAGGTGTAACCAAGAAGTGCGCAGAGGCTGCACTCAATGCTGTGCTTAGCGCCATAACGGACGCTGTGGCCACCGACAAGGTTCAGCTGGTAGGTTTTGGCACGTTTGAGATGAAGACCCGTGCTGCCCGCACTGGTCGTAATCCGCAGACGGGTGCGGCCATGGAGATTGCAGCCTCCAGAACTCTCTCGTTCAAACCATCCTCCTCCTTCAAGTCTTCTGTCACCACTAAGAAGACCTGCAAGAAGGGTGGGTGCAAGAAGAAGTAATTACCCTGAGCATGCTTTTTCTTCAGTCCCGCTTCCCGGGGGAGCTTATCCCCGGGCTGCGGGTCTTTTTATTTGAAAAATTAGGGCATAAGCAGTCTCTGCCCGGACTTTTGCATTTACAACGCGCGCGTATTATGATAAACATATTGCGCTATGGACTTAGAGCAACGCGAAATAAGTGCAGAAACGATTTCCCCGTACTTTGAGCAGTACTTCGGACACAAGCCCACGGTTGTCGCCGCCTCCCCCGGCCGCGTGAACCTCATCGGTGAGCACACCGATTACAACAATGGCTTTGTGCTGCCGATGGCTCTCAATAACATCAATGTCATTGCTGTCGCCCCGTCTCCCACCGGCAAGCACCGCTGGATTGGCGCCCTGGGCGAAACCATGATTGAGATTGACCCGGCTGATGTAACCAAGCCTGGTGAGCCCTTCTGGAGCAATTATGTGCGTGGTGTTATCTGCATGCTGGAGCGTCGTGGCATCAAGGTGCCCGCCGTGGATATGCTGATTGATTCCAACGTGCCTCGTGGTGGCGGCCTTTCTTCCAGTGCCGCTTTTGAGGTGTCCGCCTGCACGGCACTGGCCGCCCTTTGCGGTGCAGAGGTGACGCCCACGGAGCGCGCCCTTATCGGCCAGGCAACGGAACATGAGTTTGTGAATGTGCCCTGCGGCATCATGGATCAGTTCATCTCTGCCAACGGCCGCAAGGATCACGCCCTCATGCTGGACTGCAAGGACCTCTCCTACAAGCTCATCCCCATGGTGGACCCCGCCGTGAGCGTGCTGGTGATTGACTCTGCCGTGAAGCACTCCCTGGCCGATGGTGGCTATGCCGCCCGCCGCAAGAACTGCGAGGACGCCTGCGCTATTCTGGGCGTACCCTCCCTGCGCGAAGCTACTCTGGAGATGCTGGAAGAGAAGAAGACCGAGCTGGGCGATCTGTGCTACCGCCGCGCCCGCCACGTCATCGGCGAGAACCTGCGCGTTGCCGCTTTTGCTGAGGCTGTGCAGAAGGCTGACTGGGATTCCGCCGGTGTGGCCATGCGTGCTTCCCATGCTTCCTTGAAGGACGACTTTGAGGTATCCTGCGGCGAGGTGGATACCCTTGTTTCCCTCGCAGACACTATTCCCTCCGCTTCCGCTGTATACGGCGCCCGCATGACGGGTGGCGGCTTCGGCGGCTGCATCGTGGCTCTCGTGAAGAGCGAGGCTGTGCAGCAGGTTGCAGAGGAGATGATTGAGGCATACCGCAATGCTCTGGGCATTGAGACCGACTACCTCATCACCCGCCCGGGTGAAGGTGCTCGTGTGCTCTATCAGGCTTAATTTCTTAACTTAGTTGATCTTATGAAACACATACTGACAATGCTGGGCGCTCTTGCGCTCATGAGTGGCAGCGCCATGGCCCAGGAGGCCGCCGTTGCCGCCCCGGCGCAGGACGTGCTTCCCTTGTGGGAAATGATTGTCTTCTGCGTGGTTGTGGTGGGTGTAATCGGTCTGGGTATCTGGAAAGCCAGTGACTCTGCCGAACCTACTGAAGAGAAGAAGGAGAAGGGCGCTGCCGACTACTTCCTGGCCGGCCGTGGCCTGAGCTGGTGGCTCGTGGGTTTCTCCCTGCTGGCTGCCAACATTTCCACGGAGCAGTTCGTGGGTATGAGCGGTCAGTCTGCGGACTGGCTGGGCCTCGCTATTGCTGGTTATGAATGGCTTGCCGCCATCGTGCTGGTGATTGTGGCCTTCACCTTCCTGCCCATGCTGCTGAAGCGTGGTGTGTTCACCATTCCCCAGTTCCTGGAGGAACGCTACAATGGTGTGGCCCGCGTTATCATGGCTCTCGTGAACCTGCTGATTCTGGTGGGTGTGCCCACCGCCGCTGTGATTTACGCCGGCGCCAGCGTGGTTTCCGTGTACTTTGACCTTTCCGTGCCGACCGGCTGCCTTATCATTGCCGGTGCTGCCACGGTGTACGTGTATGTGGGTGGTCTGAAGGCCTGCGCCTGGACCGACCTCATCTGGGGTGCCGCCCTTATCGTGGGTGGTGGTGTGGTGGCCTATTTTGCCATCATGGCTCTGGGTGCCTACCCGACCCTGCCGGAAAATGTGGTGGCTACTGCCACTACCACGGCCAACACCTCTGCCGAGGCTCTGGCCTCCACCGGTTCCCAGTTCTGCGACGGCCTCAGCCGCATGATGAACCTGAACGCCGGTGATGTGGAAGGTGCCACCAATGGTATCGGCGGCAAGCTGCACATGATGCGCGAGGAGTCTGACCCTGTGATGCCCTGGACGGTGTACCTCCTGGGCCTGTGGATTCCCAACTTCTTCTACTGGGGTCTTAACCAGTACATCATGCAGCGTACCCTGGCTTCCAAGAGCCTTGAAGAAGGCCAGCTGGGTATCGTGTTTGCCGCATTCCTGAAGCTCCTCATTCCCTTCGTGGTGATTATCCCCGGTATTCTGGCCTACAACCTGTACAGCGACAAACTGGCTGCCAAGGCCGACGCCAACTCCGCTGCCATCGTTCAGGCTGCTGAAGCCACCGGTAAGAAGGTGATTTACGACATCGCTGCCAGTCGTCTGGTGCGCGAGGATTCCGCTGCTTCCTCTGTGGAGTACATCAAGAAGAACCTGACCGCCACCGGCGCTGCTGACCAGATTGCCGCGGTGGGCGCCAAGGCTGCCGAGCTTGCCGCCATTCCTGCCAAGGATATTGCTGCCCGCACCGCCAAGGCTGGTGAGATTCTCGACATCGACAAGGCTGCCACGGCTGCCGCCCGCGCCAATGTGTCCGAGTACACCGTGACCACCACGCTGGCCGCCTATCAGTATGACTACGCCTTCGCCACCCTGCTGCGCGAGCTGCTTCCCGGCACCGGCTGGGCCTGGTTCGTGCTGGCCGCCCTGTTCGGCGCTGTGGTGAGCTCTCTGGCTTCCATGCTCAACTCTGCCTCCACCCTCTTCACCATGGACCTGTACAACAAGTCCAAGGAAGTGGCCACCGGCAAGCCTGCTTCCGACAAGCAGCTCGTGGCTGTGGGTAAGGTGGCTGTGCTGGTGTGCGCCGTCATCGCCACTATCGTGGCTCCCTTCCTGGATAATCCTGCCTTCGGTGGTATCTTCACCTTCATTCAGGAGTTCCAGGGCTTCCTGAGCCCCGGTGTGCTGGCTGTGTTCCTGTTCGGCTTCTTCGTGCCCAAGTGCCCCCGCGTGTTCGGTTGGCTGGGTATCGTGGTGGGTGCTGTGGCCTACGCTTCTTTCAAGTGGGTTGGCATCCTCGGTTGCACGGGTGATTCCTTCCTCAACCGCATGGGCTACTCCCTCATCGTGGTGTGCGTGGTGGGTCTTATCCTCACCATCGTGAACCACCTCAAGGGTGGCGAAGCCGTGGTGCTTGAGGACAAGGGCATCATCGAGATGAAGACGTCCGGCCGCGCCAAGGCCTTCGGCTGGGCTGTCATCGCCGCCACCATCGCGCTCTACATCCTCTTCTGGTAAAGAACAGGATAGAAGGCGATTGTTTTTTTCGGGAGGGGCTTCCGCAGGGAGGCTCCTCCTTTGTTTTGCAATCAGATTGCCTGCATCTCGTTCATTTGTTGAAGCCCGGGAGCCTGGCTCCGCAGGCATATGCCGTCCGCGTTCTGCGGGCCAAGGCGGGATGGTTTCTCGCTGCGGCCAGCCCCTGCACCCTCTCCTGCTATCTCTAATTGCATATCGCATTCCAAATGCGATGTACAGTGTAAAAGTTGGGAATCGATTATTCTTCATAGAATTGCGTGTCCTGACTTGCAAAATATCGGGCCGATAAAACAGCCCCTTATTCAGAGCAATGCCTGCGCAATGCAAGATAAATAATTAAGGGCCAAAGAACAACAAATACATTCATCACATCGCATTTGGAATGCGATATACTGCGCTCGTGCCTGCGTATTGTACCGTTCCATCGCGCGAGGAAGTACTCTGGCGTCAGGCATAAACAAACACATAGAAAACTAAATATGAAAAAGACACTTGCAGCACTCATGCTCATGGCAGGCAGCGCACTGGCCGCGCCGGTACAGTTCGATACGCTGACCGGCACTACGTCCCGTGGAGGCTTCACCATGACTGATGGTGTTATCACTGGCACAACAGAGACCCTTCTGTATACCCATCACTCGGGTCAGCATACCACAAATGGCTCTAGCACCACGATTGCTTCTACGGCTGTGGCCATCACACTGAATCTTTCTGCGATTCAGACTGATATAAACGCTGATACTCTGACGGACAAAACCAGTCTGATTACATTTGATACTAATACTGACGTAGGTCTTTACATCCAGGCCAACGGTAATCTGGTTGGCCAGTGGGGTACCGGAACGAATGGAACCGCAGTTGCATATGATACCTGGAAAGCCAATAATACCACTTTTGTTAACGATAATGGTGACACCTGCCTTACCCTTGCTGTGGTCATGGACGTAACCGAGAGCTGGAGTGGTCCGGGAGGTCTGATGGTTTACGATTCCAAGGGAAATACCGTTTATAGCAATGTCGGCCTTGGTTCCAACGGCAATACTAAAGTAGACCGCATTGTGCTGAACACTAAATATATTACCAGTGCGCTGATTTGCACGGAGGTGCCCCAGACAGGCTCCAAGGATTGGGCAGTAGCTCTTATCCCCGAGCCGTCCACTGCTACACTGAGTCTGCTGGCTCTCTGTGGTCTGGCTGCTCGCCGCCGCCGCAAGTAAAAGCGTTAAACGATTAGAAAAGGAAACCCCGCATCGGTGAACCGGTGCGGGGTTTTCTGCTATTTGTTGACAGGGAAAAGAATTATTTGCGGCGTTTGCCGAAGAGGCCTTTATCGTAGGTGCGGTGGAAGAGGAAGACGGTGGCGAGAAGGAGCCACCAGATAAGAATGGGGGCGGTGGTGAACCACAGGTTGCGCTGCACTGCTTCTGCAGCGAACCAGAGGATACCGACCGGCATGCACAGCAGAATGAGCCAGCGCAGCAGCCCGGGAACAAAGGGCATGACCCAGAGGAAGAAGAGCAGGGTAACGCAGGCTGTGGTGAGCTGCTGCCAGCTGGTGAGGATGGGAAGCTGCTGCAGCACATGGCCGCCGCAGGGGCGCTCACTGGTGTGGGTGAGGATGCGCTCCACCCCGGCCATTTGGGAAAGGGTGCGGGCCAGGCGTTCCAGGCGCAGGGGCGTGTTCTGCCCCTCGGCAGGCTGCTCCAGCATGATGCAGGGATTCTCGCCCAGTTTTTCTGTCAGGTCAATGCCGCTTACCACCTCTGCCAGGGGAATGGTGACTACCTTGGCTTCGGTCAGGCGGGTGCGGGCGTTGTCATCAATGGGGAGGGTAAAGCCGCCGAAGCTGATTTCCTTGCCCAGTTTCACCTTTACGTCCTTGCCATCCAGACCGAGGCGGGAGAGCGCCAGGCGCAGGGGCAGGGTGGGGATGGTTTCGCCATTCCAGCGCATGAGCAGGGGGAAGGAGATGCTGTCCACCGCAGAGGGATTCTGCGTGTGCGGTTCGCCCTCCAGCCAGTCCGGAGCCCAGACTACGGCCAGGGCATCCGGCGTTTCGGTCAGGCCGTTGGGCAGGGGACGGTTGGCAATGGGGAGCCCGCTCGGGTTGCCCTCGATGTTCTCTGGCGGGATGGAAGCATTACGCAGCATGGCCGGAGTGAAATCCGGCTGGGCGGCGGTGCGCCCGCGCAGACCCACGGCAGAGTGGGGGAATCCGGCCAGCACGCGGCAAAGCATCTCGCGCACCATTTCGCCCTGTTCGCCCTGCCAGATGAGGGGGGAGGAAAGCCCCACAGTGGTGGCGCCGCCCTGTTTGAGCTTATTGAGGAGAACGGCGGTGTCCTGCGGGCCCAGGGGCAGGGCAGCAAAGGCGGCCTCGCAGGCTTTCTCATTCAGCTCCACCATGCCCACGGTGGGGCATTCGCGCAGGCGGGTCTGGGTGACCACCGGTTCCATCTGCACGGCCTGTCCCGGACGCAGAAGCTGCGGGAAATCCGCGGGCGCCCAGTGGCACACCACGTGCCCCAGCCGGTTGAACAGCCATTGGTCCACGCTGTACAGTGTGTTCTGCAGCCCATACCAGCAGCCTGCCAGTACGGTCAGCCAGAAAAGAACGGCCAGGAAGCTTACGTGTCGAGAAGTTTTAGGATGCATGCGGCGGCGGGGCTTGCGGGTGAATGAGCCGGGGTGTGGGCAGCGGCGTGGCGCAGGGCGGCCAGGCCGGTGGGAATAAGGTCGAGATACCAGCTGCGCTGCTGGTTGTAGCCAATGTTGGCAAAGGCGCCCAAGGCCTGCATGAGCCGCTGCATGGCGCAGGCTGCGTATACATCTGCCGGGAGCGGTGCTGCATCCATCTGCTGCCAGAGCTGCAATAGCTCGTCCCGCTCGGCTTTACTCAATTTCATGTACGGGTCATACAGCAGGGAGGCCAGGTCATACTCCTTGCGCCCATAGCGCATGCCCTGGAAATCGATGAGCCAGGCCTGGCCATCCTTCAGCATGATATTCTGGCTCTGGCAGTCGCGGTGCACGGGCACGCGGGGCAGCCCGGCAAGCCAGTCGGCCATTGCCTGCAGCTCCGGCTGGGCCAGGAAAGCGGCGGTATCGCCGCCCAGATGGCGGCCTATGAGATGCTCGGCAAAGTATTCCTGCTCCCAGCGGTAGAGACCGGCATCAAAAGGGGGCTGAAGCGGCCAGTCCGGAGTCTGGCGGTAGAAGGGGATGAGGGTGTGGAATGCCTGCTCGTAGGCGGCGCGACGCTCTGCCCAAGGGGCCTGGCGCAGGCTCAGAATGTCGACCTCACCCAGGTCTTCCACCAGGCATGCGCCGCAGTCGTCCGGCAGGGCAATTGCGGCCAGAATGGTGGGTACGCGGAGCCCCGCGGCTGCCAGGCCTCTGGCTGCGGGGAGAAAGGAGTTGTTATCCGCCCGCTGGCTGGTCCAGTGAATGCCCAGCACCCCGGCTGCGCGCATGATGCTGCGTCCGCTGGCGCCGGCGCTGACCTGCTGCAGTGTATCCGGCTGTACAACTGCACCAGTGTGTTGCTGAATGAGTTGAGCCAGGATAGCCTTTGCCTGTGAGGTGTCCGCCATGTTGTCGGTGATTTTAGTCAACCTTGAAATAATTCAGCTTTCCTGGTTCTGATTTTTCGGGCTGCGGAATGGGCGGCGCAACGGGAGCCTGGGGAGCTCTGTTCCCTCCGGGAATGGGGGAATTAGGGTATATCTGGCGCACCATGCTCTGGGGTGCGGTACTGGTGGGTTTTGCGGCTTGTGTCAACTTCGGCTTCTTTATTTTAAAGGGTGTGGGGGTGGTGTCTGCGGCAGCGAAGCGGATGCTTTCCAGCTGTTTGTTAATTTGAATGAGCAGAAGAATGACCGAGGCCGCGATGATGCCCCATCCGCTGCATGCCAATCCGTTCAACATTTCCGCTCGGGAGCTGAATTCCTCATGGGTTTTCAGAAACTCCACACAGTTCAGCACGCCGCTGACCATGAGAAAAACGGCAACAAAATACCCGATAGGGATAGGAAGGAACATAGCAGGTTTATTTTATGCTCAATCAAGCGTGCTGTCAAGTAAAAGCCCTTTTCTGCAAAGGTATGTAATATGTTTTGTAAATGTTTGTATTTCAGTGATGAAGCTTTTTCTCTTCCTTGTGCGTAGCTTGTTTTCTCACGTCATCGCCCGGGAGAAGGATTGACCCGGCTGAGTATGTGTTGTACTGTGGTGACAGCCATGGATTTTCGCATTATTGCAGCAGCAAAACCTTCTATCGCCTATGCTCGTGATGGTGTTAAGTTTTTTGAAGACCGCCTCCGCCCTCTCGGTAAGGTGGAACTTCGCTATGTGAAGGCCGGTGATTCGGAGTCAGTTTCTGCACGCCTGCTGGAGGCTAGTGAGGGGTGTCTGCGCATTGCCATGGATGAGCGTGGGGAGAATTGGACCACGCGCGAGTTCGAGAGCCGGGTGCGCCGCTGGCAGTTGCAGAGCGTGAAGCATGTGGCTTTTCTCATCGGAGCTGCGGATGGGCATACCCCGGCTCTCCGCGCTGCTTGTGATCACGTGCTCTGCCTGGGGCGGCACACCATGCAGCATGAGCTGGCGTTGGTGGTGCTTCTGGAGCAGATTTACCGTGTGCACACGCTGCTGGCCGGGTCTCCGTATCACCGGGATTAAGAAGATGCCATGCGCACGTGCTTTTAGATTGACTTGGCAGAGTGTGGTGTTAAGATAAGCGGTATCTATGACACAGGATGCCCTTCTTAAGTTATTGGAGGCGGATGCGCGATTGAGCGACCAGCAGATTGCAGACCGCCTTGGTGTGGATGTTGCAACCGTGGCCGCCAAGCGAGCTGCTCTTGAGAAGGCAGGCCGCATCGTGGGCTATCAGGCCATTGTGAACGATGATGAGGAGGGCGTTTCTGCTTTTATTGAGGTGCGCTGTTCTCCTGAGCGCGGCGGTGGTTTCGACCGTCTGGCCGCTCGTATTGCCCGGTTCAAGGAAGTTCGCAGCTGTTACCTGATTTCCGGCGGTTTTGACCTGCTGGTCATGGTGGAGGCTCCCACGCTGCTGG
Source organism: Akkermansia sp. (assembly GCA_017628435.1). Taxonomy (GTDB): domain Bacteria; phylum Verrucomicrobiota; class Verrucomicrobiia; order Verrucomicrobiales; family Akkermansiaceae; genus Akkermansia. The sequence goes on along the minus strand of JAGBZE010000180.1, from coordinate 10,777 downwards.
AGGTTGCCCGCTTTGTGAGCGAGAATCTGGCCAGCATGCAGAATGTGGTTTCCACGGCTACGCATTTCCGCCTGAAGACCTATAAGAACAACGGTCTTCTCTATGCTGAGGAGCCCGAGGCTGAACGTCTTACCGTTATTCCGTGATTATGGACTGGAGTAAGATGCTTTCCAAACAGGTCATGGATATGCCGCGTTCCGGCATCCGTGAGTTCTTTGACCTGGCTACCGGTAGCAAGGATATCATTTCCCTGGGCGTGGGTGAGCCGGATTTCGTGACTCCCTGGAATATCCGCGAGGCGGCTATTTCCTCCCTGGAAAAGGGCCACACCACTTACACGAGTAACTACGGCCTGGAGAGTCTGCGCCGCGCTATCAGCAAGTATGTGGCGGATTTCTTCCATGTGGAATATGACCCGCTGTGCGAGATTCTGCCCACCGTGGGCGTGAGCGAGGCTATTGACCTGGCGCTGCGCTGTCTGCTGAATCCCGGTGATGAGGTGCTGTATCACGAGCCTTGCTATGTGAGCTATGCCCCCACGGTGATGATGGCCTATGGCACCCCTAAGGCAGTGGAGACGAGCATTGACGACCTCTTTGCTCTGAATCCTGCCAAGCTGGAGGCTGCCATTACCCCGCGCACTAAGGTGCTGATGCTTAATTTCCCCACGAATCCCACGGGTTCCATTGCTCCGCGCAAGACTCTGGAGGAGATTGCCGCCATCTGTGTGAAGTACGACCTATTCGTGCTGACGGATGAGATTTACTCCGAGCTGCGCTATGATGAGGAAGAGCATACTTCCATTGCGGCCCTGCCGGGAATGAAGGAGCGCACGCTGCTGCTGCATGGTTTCTCCAAGGCATTTGCCATGACCGGCTTGCGCCTGGGCTATGCCTGCGGACCGAAGGAACTCATCGAGCAGATGATGAAGGTGCATTCCTACACCATGATCTGCCCGACGATTACCTCTCAGGAGGCTGGTATCGAGGCTCTCGTGAATGGTACTCCGGCCATGCTGGAGATGCGCGACAGCTATCACAAGCGCCGCGACTACATTGTGGGCCGTTTCAATGAGATGGGTATGGATTGCCACCTGCCGGGCGGTGCGTTCTACACTTTCCCCAGCATCAGGAATTTCGGTATTTCTTCCAAGGAATTCGCCCTGCGTCTCCTGATGGAGCATAAGGTGGCCGCCGTACCCGGTACGGCTTTCGGCGCCTGTGGCGAGGGGTACCTGCGCTGCTGCTACGCTACCGCTCAGAATCTTCTTGAGCAAGCCTGCGATAAGATGGCGCGCTTCTGCGATTCACTGAGAAAGTAATCCTACATCGGCGGGCGAAAGCCCGCCGGACTTTTTGCCCAGATGACAGAGCAACGATTATTTCGCACGTACGTAACGCCTTTTGTGCTGTTTCTGGGGCTGAACCTGCTGCTCTGGGTGGTAGAGGGCTCGTGGGCGTGGGATCATCCTAGCGTGGGGTGGTATCGGCGTGCGCCGGAGATGTGGATTTACCCGCTGCAGGTGCTGGTGTGCGGTGGGTATTTGTGGTATGTGCGGCGAGATGTGGAGTGGGATTGGAAGCTGAAGCCCTGTCTGCAGGGGGCTCTGGCAGGTGTGGTGGGTATCGGATTCTGGCTGGTGCCGTATGTGACGGGCTGGATTCCTGCGGAGCCGGGGTTTGAGCCCGCCGCCGTGTTCGGTGATAATCAGGTGGCTATCTGGGTGGAATATGCGTTCCGCTTTGCCCGGGCTGTGATTATTGTGGCGCTGGTGGAGGAATTCTTCTGGCGCGGGTATCTGATGCGCTGGTGCGTAGACCGTGATTTTCCGCAGAACGTGCCGCTGGGGCAGGGTAGCTGGCTGGGCTATGCTGTGGTGACGGTGGCGTTCATGCTGGTGCATCGCCCTGTGGATTATGCCGGGGCGTTTGTGTATGGTTCTCTGGCGTATGCGCTGGTGGTTTACACGAAGCGGCTTACACCTGTTATCGTGATGCACGCCGTGGCAAATCTGATTATGGGCATCTGTGCTATTAAACTGAATCTTCCTCACCTCTGGTAACAATCATGCAAGCATTCATCCTTGGTGCCGGTCTCGGCACGCGTCTGGCTCCGCTCACGCACATTCTTCCCAAACCGCTGATGCCGGTTTTCCAGAAGCCGCTCATTCAGCATACCATGGACCACTACATCCGCTGCGGGGTGTCGGAGTTCATGGTGAATATCTCCTGCCTGCCGCTCATGTGGGAGCGTGCTTTCCCGGAGCCGAACTACCGTGGTTGTCCGGTGAGTTTCAGCGAGGAGGAGTCGCCGATGGATTCCGGTGGCGGGGTGAAGAAAATCATGCCCTGGGTAAAGCCGGGTGAGCCTCTGTTGGTGCACAATGGCGATATCCTGACCGATATTCCCGTGGCTGATCTGCTGGCGGAGCACAAGCGCCGCGGAAACATGGTGACACTCGCCTTGCGCAGTGTGGACGGTAAGCGCAATGTGGGCTTTGATGAGAAAACGGGCGCTATCACCGATATGCGCCATGCGTTGGGAGTGAATCCGGGTACGCACCAGTTTGCCGGTGTGTATCTCATGGAACCGGAGGTGGCTGAGTTGTTCCCTGCGGAGGATGTGTTCTCCATTGTGCCTGTGTGGCTTGAGCTGATTCAGCAGGGGAAGGTTGGCGGCGTGGTGTTCGACTGGGCCAACTGGCATGAAATCGGCTCCCCCGCCGGCTATGTGGATACCATGATGGAACTTACCAGCCGCGAGCGTATACATCCTTCCGCCTGCATTTCCGCCGCCGCAGACCTGGGTGAGGACTGCGTGGTGGGGCAGGATGCCGTCATTCCCGCCGGTGTGGTGATGGATGATTGCATCGTCTGGCCTCGCACTCACGTGGCCCCCGGCACCTACCGCCGCTGCATCCTCACTCCGCGCATCGTGGTGCAGGGGTGATTTTTTAGGTGAATAAGTAAATTTTGCTTTCCCTGGCGTGTTGGGTGTGGTAGAATGCGGCAACGTAGGTGGACTGTACACTCAGCCCACGGTGTAGGAAATATTTTACCAATTTACTATTATGGCAATAGACCCCAGACTTCTTGAGGAGCTCGAGCAGCGCCAGAAGAAGATTAAGTACGCTGCTACGCAGGAGAAGTACGATGCTCGCCATGCCAAGGGCGACTGGACTGCCCGCGAACGCATCGCTACGCTGTTCGATAGCGGTTCATTCACCGAAATCGGCATGCATACCAAGCACCACTGCAGCAACTTCGGTATGCTGAAGAAGGATATTCCCGGTGATGGTATTGTGACGGGCTTCGGCCTGGTGGATGGCCGCCCGGTGGCCGCCACTGCTGCGGATTTCCTGGCTCAGGGTGGTTCTCTGGGCTATATGCACGCCCAGAAGATTTGTGATGCCCAGCAGTATGCGCTCAAGGCCGGCATGCCCATTATTCAGATTAATGACTCCGGCGGTGCTCGTCTGCAGGAGGGCGTGGATTCCCTGACTGGCTTTGCTAACGTGTTCTACAACAACGTGGCCGCCAGTGGTGTGGTGCCGCAGATTTCCCTGATTCTCGGCCCCTGCGCCGGTGGTGCTGCTTACTCTCCGGCTCTTACAGACTTCATCATCATCCGCAAGGGTGGTGCTGCCGGCATGTACATCACCGGCCCGAAGGTGATCGAGCAGGTGACCTATGAGCAGTGCACCATGGAGGAAATCGGCGGTGCTGCCGTGCATTCCTCTGTTTCCGGTAATGCCCACTTTGTGGCTGAGACGGATGAGCACGCCATTTCCATTGCCAAGCAGCTGCTGACTTATTTGCCTTCCAACAATGCCCAGGAGCCCCCGCATGACCTGAGTCAGCCGCTCGATATCGCTCCGCAGGAGGGTATGAACGACATCATCCCCGATAACAACAACACCCCGCTGGATGTGCAGAAGGTGATTGCCCGCCTGGTGGATGAAGGCAGCTTCATGGAGGTGCATGCCAACTTTGCCGGCAACGTGGTGGTGGGCTTCGGCCGCATCTGCGGTGTCGTGGTGGGCATCATTGCCAACCAGCCCGCTGTGAAGGCCGGTTGCCTGGATATCGATGCCTCCGACAAGGCTGCCCGCTTCATCCGCTGCTGCGATGCTTTCAACATTCCGCTGGTGAGCCTGGTGGACGTACCCGGTTTCCTGCCCGGCAAGCAGCAGGAACGCGGCGGCATTATCCGCCACGGTGCCAAGATGATTTATGCCTACTCCTCCGCCACCGTGCCGAAGGTAACCCTCATCATGCGCAAGGCATACGGCGGTGCCTACATCGCCATGTGTAGCAAGGGGCTGGGTGCCGATGCCGTGTTTGCATGGCCCTGCGCTGAAATCGCCGTGATGGGCGCTGCCGGTGCTGTGCAGATTCTGTACGGCCGCGAGCTGAAGGCTATTGAGGATGATGCTGCCCGCGCTGCCCGCCAGAAGGAACTGGTGAGCGAGTACGAGCAGGCCTTCTCCAACCCCTACGCTGCCGCTGCTTCTGACCAGGTGACCGATATCATTGACCCGGCAGAATCCCGCGCCCGCATAGCGCTCACCCTGCGCACCCTGCTCAGCAAGCGTGAGCAGCATCCCGCTAAGAAGCACGGCAACATGCCGCTGTAATTTCCCTATTTCACAAACCAATAAAACAATGATACAGACACTCGCTGCACTCGATATGGATGCCGTCATCTACCAGGTGACCGGCATGTGTGTGGTGGTTATCTGCCTGAGTTTCCTGAGCGTCATGCTGACGATTTCGGGAACTGTGGCACAGCGTCTGGATGCTAAGCGCAAGGCGCAGGCCGAGGCTGCCAAGGCAGCTATGCCTGCTGCTCCGGTGGCTGCACCCGTGGTGGCACCGGAACTGCCGCCTGCACAGGTGGCCGCCATTGCCGCCGGCATCTATGATGCTGCGCAGAGCAGCATAACACCGCAGGTCGTTGCCGCCATTGCTGCTGCTGTCAAAGTGACGGTGGGCAATGAGGCTCGCATTCTGGACATCAAGCCGGTAGACACTGCCTATGGGCAGGGTGGCCGCGCTGCTGCAATGAACAATTCTCCCGTGCGTTGAGATCAAACGCATACCCCTCAAAAACACACTTCAAAACTCAAAAAAATAGAAAATAAAGATATGAAACAGCTCCGTATTACTGTTGCCGGTCAGACCTTTGATGTAACCGTTGAAACTGTTGGTGGTACTGCTCCCGTGGCCGCTGCTCCCGCCCCTGTGGCTGCTCCCGTGGTGGTTCCCGCTCCCGTGGCTGCTCCCGCTCCTGTGGCTGCTGCTCCTGCTCCCGCTGCTGCCGGTTCCGGCACCCCCATCCCCAGCCCGCTGGCAGCCAAGGTGGTTTCCCTCGATGTACAGCCCGGTGCTGCCGTGAAGGAAGGTGACCAGGTGATGACCGTGGAGGCTATGAAGATGAACACCGTCATCTATGCTCCCGCCAACGGCACCGTGACCAGCTTCGCCGTGAAGCCCGGTGACACCGTGACCGAGGGGCAGACCCTGGCTTACATTGGTTAAGTTGTGCATGCAGGCTCTGCACCCGGTGGGTGCAGGGGTAGATGTTAACAACGCATTATAATCAGATATGCAAGAACTCTTGAATTCCTTCGCGGACTTCATCTCCGGCATGGGCGTGTTCCAGCTCACCTGGCAGATGTATGTGATGTGGGGTATCGTGGCAGTGCTGCTGTATCTGGGTGTGGCAAAGCAGTTTGAACCGCTGCTCATGGTGCCGATTGCCTTCGGTGCTCTTATTGCCAACATTCCGGACAACGGCATGGTCATCACCCAGGCTCAGCGCGAAGTGGTCGCTATCGAGAATAAGGAGCTCGTGCGCAAGGATATGCGCGATGTAGGCTTCCTTTCCATTACCCTGGCGGAATATACCGACCCGGCTTATGTTCAGAGCACGGAAGGTGTGGATCCCGCTCAGGCTGCTGAGTATGAAAAGGCCATGGCTGAGCCCATGACTGTGAAGACCGTGGGCAAAGGTCAGGTGGAAGTAACCGGCCAGGCTGCAAAGAAGTACCTCATCCTGAAACCGGAAGGTGGTCTGTTCGACTGGATCGGCCTGGGTATCAAGTGCGAGATTTTCCCCGCTCTTATCTTCATGGGTGTGGGCGCTCTCACGGACTTCGGCCCGCTGCTCGCATCTCCCAAGTCTCTGCTGCTGGGTGCTGCTGCCCAGGGTGGTGTGGCGTTCACCTTCCTCTGCGCCGTGTGGCTCGGCTTTACGAAGGGGCAGGCTGCGGCTATCGGCATCATCGGTGGTGCTGACGGTCCCACCTCCATCTTCCTGGCCAGTAAGATGGCTCCCGAGCTGCTCGGCGCCATCGCTGTGGCTGCCTACACTTACATGGCACTGGTGCCGCTGATTCAGCCGCCGTTCATGAAGCTGTGCACCACGGAGGCCCAGCGTAAGATCAAGATGAAGAGTCTGCGCCAGGTCTCCAAGGGAGAGAAGCTGTTCTTCTGCTTCTTGGTGACGCTGACCACTATTCTGCTCTGCCCGGATGCAGCCCCGCTGCTGGGTATGCTGATGCTGGGTAACTTCCTACGCGAATGCCAGGTGACCGAGCGTCTCGTAAGCTGCGCTCAGAATGAGCTCATGAATATCACCACCATCATGCTGGGTGTATCTGTGGGCCTTACCATGCAGGGTGCCCGCTTCCTGCAGCCGCAGACCATTATGATTATCGGTCTGGGTGTGGTGGCTTTCGCTGTGGCCACGATTTGTGGTCTGCTTTGCGCTCAGCTCATGAACCTGGTTCCCGGCTGGCGCAAGAACCCCATCAATCCCCTCATCGGTTCCGCCGGTGTTTCCGCCGTGCCGATGGCTGCCCGCGTGTCCCACAATGTGGGTCAGCAGGCTGACCGCACCAACTTCCTGCTCATGCACGCCATGGGCCCGAACGTGGCAGGCGTGATTGGTACAGCCGTTATCGCCGGTTACTACATCACCACCCTGAGCGGTCATTAATAATTACTTAAACTAAGTTTATAACAGGGTCTGCGGCGTTAGAAGCTGCAGACCCTGTTTCGTTTGCCGCTTGACAGATAGGGATTTGCCCGTTAAAATAGGCGCGGATGATTAGCCAGCGTCACATATGGGGAACATGCCTTCTGTGTGCTTTGCCGGTTGCGGTAGGGCAGGCAGCAGCGGCGCCTGTGGAGAGTGCTATGGAGGTTTGCCGTATGCTTGTGAATGAGGCTCGGGAGGTAGACCGGGTGCTGCGCACGGTGAGTGACCGCGAAACCGGTGTGGCGGCAGCTGCGGAATTGCGCACGCGCATGGAGGCCATGCGCAAAGGGGTGGAGCAGTTGGAGAGACTTCCTATGAACCGGGCTGAGGATTTGCGCATGCTTGAGCAAACGATGCGCGACCTGACTCACCTTACACAAGGATATATGCCGGTGGTGCAGCGTCTGAATGAGGTAAATGCCTATGGGGCGGAGGAGCTGATATCCTTATTTGTTTTCTATAAGATGAGTAGTCAGACTGCCAGCGGACAGTCTGAGGAAACTCCGCTTGCGAGGGTTTATGCCGGCTGGTGTGAAGCCATAGATGATATGCTTTATCTTCTCCGCCGGGCACAGGACGCCGCTACGGCGGCAGCTGTGGTTGACGAGTTGTCTGCTGCCTGTACTAAAGCTGAGCGGAGAGCCGGTACGATTGAGCGTATGCAGCAGGGGCTTTCTCCCCAGCAGCTGGAGTCTGAACAGCTTCCAGTAGAGCGTCTTCAACAGCTTCGTGCGGAATTGCGCATGGAGCTGCGCCGCTTGCAGTCGTGCGCCTGTTTTGGCGTGTCTGCGCTCCAGGATTTGCTGCAGGTGTGCAGCCGGGTATGCCGTGCCTGATGCCTTGCCTTGTCTTATTAACGAAGCCCGTACTGCAGGATAAGAGTCGCCTCGGACTCAATGACCGCTTCTTCCTGGCGGAGGAGTTCCTGCTGCATGGATTGCAGGGTGGTTTCGTTCTCAAGGAACTCAGCCGCATTGGTGGCGGGGGCTGTGCGTAGATGTTCCATGCGTTTGTTCATGAAACTTTTCCACGTGTAGTATTCGTCCATGCTGGTGCGCAATGTGCGCAGCTTTTGCTTGAGATCAATGAGTTTTGCTGTGGTCTCGCGCTTACACAGTTCGTAAGCTTCCTTGCTGTCGCGGTAGGAATACCAGGTGTGCAGGTCGGTATCCAGTGAGTAGTTGAAACTCATGTTGAGCTTGGTGTCATCCTTATCCAGGAACGTGCCGGAATAAGTGCCACCGGAGGAGGAGAAAAGGGAGGGGCTGTACAGGTGCATGTTGATAGTGGGCAGGTAGGTGAGGGCGATGCCGTACTGCTGCATGCGGGCCTGCTCCAGCTCCATGGCGAATTTACAAACGATCAGCTCATCCAGTTTGTCTGTATGCGGACGATATTTTTCCCAGTTGAACCTGGGCACCGAGGCTGGCAGAATCTGCCAGCGTGCAGAGAAATCCCCCAGCAGGGTTGCGATTTCCATCCACTGTTCAGCCTGGTCGTTCCGTTTTTTGAGATGATAATCGGGCGTGGAATCCGGTTTCTGGCTATCCAGCTCAGCCTGCCGTTTGTTGATCTGCTGTCTGCGCTGCAGGGTGTACAGGGTGGAAGTCAGTTCTCGCTCCTTGCCCTTAAGCGCCATGATGGCGGAGTAGGTTCTTGCCTTGGAGGCATACACCCGGTAGGGAACATGAGTCAGGGAGGGCAGGTAGAAGGTTACGTTGACACTGTTGGAGAAATCGCTGCTGTTCACCTTGCTGGTCAGGTCGCCAAGGGAGCGGGTGAAGTAGCTGTAAAAGGAAACGCCGGGAATGAGGTCGGTGTACACGCTCATCTCGTCCCGGTTGGACTTTTCAATAGTGTTCTGTGCCTGGATGTATGAGTTGTTATTCCGCTTCATCATGGCAATGGCCTGATTCCACGAAATAGTGCGCAGGGGAAGATTCTCCCATGTCTGGATATCTGCATATTGCCGTGCGACATCGGAGCTGACGTTGTCAATGCGTTCTTGCAGGCTGCAGCTTTGCAGACCTAAGAGGCAGACGGGCAGTAGCAGTGAAGAAATCCTCATACAGCGGCTATGCTAACACATGGATTAAGGGTTGACAAGCCGGAATCACGCCTTGGTATTACGGTGGATGAAGAGGGCAACGGCAGCGCTGCATACAGCCAGTGCTGCACATTGATATTGCGGAGAAATACCTGCGAATTTCATGCCCGCCTGCACTCCGACTGCCAGCATGCCGAGGAGACAGTCCACCAGGTTACCGGCCGCAATCACGTCGCCTCGTTTGTCGTTATCGGCGCGATCCTGCAGCAGTGCGTTCAGGGGAACCAGGTAGCCGGCGGCAGTGAACCCGGTGAAGGTTAGCGCTGCAAAGAACAGTGGTGTGCCATAAGGCAGGACGGCCAGTGCAATGCAGCCCAGGGTCATGCCCAGACCGCCGGCGCTGGCTACCCAGGTGCGTATTTTCTTTGCGCAGATGATGGAGGCGCAGAGACCGCCGCTGATGGAGCCGCCGCTCAGCCAGGCAAAGAGCAGGGCAGAGTCCTTCTGCTGCCCCAGCACCTGCAGGAAATCCTCTTTGCTGGCAACTGGGTGTGCCTCTGCTGCCATTTGCAGCACGATGAGCATCATGACGCTGGCCAGGAACCAGAAATAGCCTATGCCGATTTCGCTGTTACGCAGCACCTTGTTATTCCAGAGCATGCGCAGCTGGGAGAAGTGGCACCAAAGCAGGTTCCACTGGAAAGGCCTGGTGCTCTGGGCCGGGTAGCGGGGAATGAAAAGACTCATCGCAAACACCAGCACGGCACCCACAGTGCAGCACGCGCAGGGAAGGGCCGCTGCCTGCCAGCCGGAATCCGGCCCCCAGAGCTTCAGCAGCGTGTAAATGAGATAAAGCGCACCAATCTGGCCCACCAGCAGGGCCAGCATGGTGGATATCTCCATGACGCCACTGGCAAAGCCTATGTTTTCAGAACCTACAATGTCTTTCACCAGTCCCTTCTTGGCGGGGCTGAAGAACATGGCCTGCACACAGAAGATACCGAAGCTGGTGATGGCCAGGGGAAGGTTCTGCAGCCAGAGCCCGGCAGTCATGCCCACTAATACAAGCACCTGCAGCAGCACCATGGCCTGCAGGAGTCGGGTTTTGCACCAGCGGTCTGCAATCCACCCGCCGAGCGGAGAAAAGAGAATAAAGGGCAGCACAATGAGTACTGAAAGCGAGTATTGCAGCTCCATGGCCATCCATATGCCCAGGCCGATGAGCAGGAATTGCACCCCTTTTTCATTCAGGGCGTTCATAGACTGAATCACCGTGAGACTCCAGAAGGAACCCCACGGTGTTTTTGATGATTTGCTTTCAGTGGGCTGCATGCTTGCATTATACTATCATGCAGCCCTGCTGTAAAAGATAAAAAACAATTATTGCGGCATTGCCGGTGCCTCGGGCATCTGCCATTGGTTGTCTTCCATGAAGAGTTGGGCGTTTTTGTGCTGCTGGGCTGCAGCCTTGAATACCCATTGTTTGGCTTCCTCTGTGTTCTGCGGTACACCGAGCCCGTGGTAATAGCAGCGGCCCATGTTGTATTGGGCATTGGCGTTGCCGAGCAGGGCTGCGCGGTGGAAGCAGACTGCCGCCCTGGTGTCGTCCTTAAGCGTGCCCTCGCCATTGCGGTAGCAAAGGCCCAGGTTGTTCATGGCAGAGGGGTTGCCGGCTTCTGCTGCGCG